>JADGPV010000153.1 GCA_017882245.1 Bacteroidales bacterium
GCCCCTCAGGGTGATCTCACCGGTCATGGCTACATATTTCTTCACCTTCCTCTGTGTGAATGCTGAGGCGATGGAGACTGCCATGGTGATGCCTGCTGACGGACCGTCCTTTGGAATTGCACCCTCGGGAACATGAATATGAATATTCCACTTCTCTGAGAAATTGTCAGGGAGTTCAAGCATTGATGCGTGTGCCTTGAGGTATTCAAGTGCTATCACGGCTGACTCCTTCATTACATCGCCCAGGTTACCAGTAAGCGTAAGGTTCCCCTTGCCCCTGCTGAGACTGGTCTCCACAAACAGTATCTCTCCGCCGGTGGCTGTCCATGCCAGTCCTGTAACCACTCCCGCCTGATCATTGCCGTCATAAATGTCCTGGAGATATTTTGGCGGTCCGAGAATTTCCATCACCTCAGCAATTGGGAGGTTCTCTGCCGGAGTTTTATCGAAGGCTATCTCCCTGGCTCTGTGCCTTACAAGCTTGGCAATGCGTTTATCAAGCTCCCTGACTCCTGACTCGCGGGTATACTTCTGAATGATCTCTTCTATGACCTGCTTTGAGAGCGAGAACTGTGAACTCTTCACTCCGTGGGCTTCAAGCTGCTTGGGTATAAGGTGTCTGACAGCTATTTCCCTCTTCTCCTCGACAAGGTAGCCTGATATCTCTATCAGCTCCATTCTGTCGCGCAGGGCCGGACTGACCGTTGAGAGAGTATTGGCTGTGGCTATGAAAAGCACCTTTGAGAGGTCGTATTCCATCTCGAGGAAATTATCGTAGAAGTGAGTGTTTTGCTCCGGGTCAAGCACTTCCAGTAAGGCTGAGGCCGGGTCTCCCCTGAAATCCTGTCCTACCTTGTCGACCTCATCAAGTATGAAGACTGGGTTTGAAGAGCCTGCACGGCGTATGTTCTGTACCACTCTGCCAGGCATGGCGCCAATATAAGTCTTGCGGTGACCTCTGATCTCTGCCTCATCATGTAGTCCGCCCAGCGACATACGGGCGTACTTGCGTCCCAGGGCACGGGCAACGGATTTGCCAAGCGAGGTCTTACCTACACCGGGAGGGCCGTATAGGCACAGAATAGGAGACTTCATGTCACCCTTAAGCTTCAGAACTGCAAGATGCTCAAGTATCCTCTCCTTGACCTCCTCAAGCCCGTAGTGATCTTCGTCAAGGACACGCTGTGCGTTTGTAAGATCAAGGTTATCAGTAGTATGTTCATCCCACGGGAGTTCTAGTAGGATCTGTATATAGTTAACCTCCACTGAATATTCTGCTGCGGCAGGATTGAGTCGTGAGAGCTTATCAAGTTCACGGCTGAACACTCTGGCTACATCCTCATTCCATAATTTTTTTGTACCCCTGAGGCGAAATTCCTCCACTTCCTTCTCAACAGGGTTGCCCCCCAGTTCATTCTGAATGGTCTTCATCTGCTGGTGCAAAAGGAACTCTCGCTGCTGCTGGTCTATCTCGTATTTGACCTTCGACTGCAGTTCGTTTTTCAGTTCCAGGAGCTGGATCTCCCTGACAAGGTGCTCCATCAGCCTCAGTCCGCGCTCCTTGAGATTTGATGCCTCAAGCAACTTCTGCTTGTCATTGACATTTATCTCAGTGTTAGCGCAGATATAATTTATCAGGTAGGTACTGTTCTCAATATTCTTAACCGCAAATGAGGCTTCAGGATTAATATTCGGATTCAGTTTGACAATCTTCATCGAAAGGTCTTTGAGTGAACCGATGATCACTTCGAAGTCTTTCTCATCCTCTCCGCCCCTGGTATCGGGTATGGCTTTCACCTGGGCCGTGAGGTAAGGCAATGTCTGCACAATGCTCACGATGGAAATGCGTCTCCGGCCCTGTATGATTGCTGTTGTAGTGCCGTCAGGCATCTCCAGCAGTTTGACGATCTGGCCCAGCGTTCCCACCACATTCAGGTCGCGTACCTGGGGGTCATCGACCTCTGCATCCAGCTGTGCCACGGCAGCAACAAGTTTGTCGCCACGGTAGGCTTCACGTACCAGCTGTACGGATTTCTTCCGTCCAACGGAAATTGGTATCACCACTCCGGGAAAGAGAACATTGTTGCGCAGCGGTAACAACGGCACGCTCCCCGGTATCTCCACTTCATCAAGCTCCTGGTCATCGCCATCGGAAAGGATAGGTATGATCTCCCTGCCTTCATCCGTCGGTTCAAGAAACATGGCGCTCTCCCACCTTTTAAAATCCTTTTTCTCCATAAAACTTAAAAACTATGCAAAATTAGTCAAATTAACTTAACTGTATCTTTGATTCCATTTCTGTCACCTATCACCTATCCCTATCCCCAGCCCCGCCATCTGCCAATGGTCATTTACATTTATCAGCTCTGTAAGGGCGACCTGTTTAAAGGAATTATATATAAAGAGTCATAAAAAAAGCTGCCCGATGAGGCAGCTTTTTTCCGATTAAGGTTATCTATTTCGATTTTTTGTCAAGATGAGACTTGTAGCGACTCATATACTTATCCACCCTTCCTGCGGTGTCAACGAGCTTCATCTTACCGGTATAGAACGGATGAGAAGTATTTGAAATCTCAAGCTTGATAAGCGGATATTCATTCCCGTCTTCCCATTTGATGGTATCACGTGACGAGGCTGTTGAACGCGTCATAAAGGCATAGCCGTTTGACATATCCTGAAATACAACCAACCTGTAATTGCCCGGATGTATACCTTCTTTCATATCCTTGTATAATTTGTTATTGAATAGTAAATCCTTTTTCTAAGGGTTTGCAAAGATAATGAACATTGAGAAAAATACAAAGGAGTGATAAAAATTTTCAGTTTTTATGTTGTGGCCGCCGTGCAGCCTGATTTTCCTCCATCTCTGCCTTGTACATTTTAAATGGCAGCGTGTCATTTATCATGTACCTGAAGGTCATGTGCGTCTTAGCAATCACTGCCCCGAGAGCTTCATAAATGGATATCATCTTCGAATTGAAATCACCGACCCATGAGAGTTCAAGCTCCCTGTAAAAGCGCTTCTTGCGGAAGACACGGAAAATATGAAGAAAAATGGCAGATTCTATCCCGCTGTTCTGGTATGAAGGGTTAACTCCGGCCACCAGGCCTCGCATGCGGGTCATTTTGTGAGTTTGTTTGAACCAAACGAACCTGATCATATTCCAGGGCGTAAGCCTTCCATTGAAATATTTAATGATCTGGTTCAGATCAGGGAAGATAACGAAGAATGCTATGGGTTTCTCATCGTGGTAGGCATACCATATAAGTTCTTCATCAATAAACGCTTTTGCCTGCTTCAGTGTATTACGGAGTGCCTCCGGATCAAGCGGCGTGAAGTCCTCCTTGAAGGCCGCCCATGTTGCATTATAGATTTCAACCATGTCAGCTATGAACTTATCCGCCTGACGGTAATCAAAATGCCGGAAGGTATACCCCGGGCGTTTGGATACCCAGTCCGCTATCTTCATAAATCGCTCCGGAAAAACCTCAACTGTACTGACATACTTGTGATAACTCTACTGCTCAAAATATACCCTGAAGCCGTAGTCTTCGAAAAAACGCCTGTAATACTTCTTATTATATGGCATGCCGAAGCCCGGTTGAATGAAGCCTTCAACAAGCAGCCCCCAGTAATTGTCGTTCTCACCGAAATTTATTGGTCCGTCCATTGCTTCCATGCCTCTGTCGGACAGCCACTTGCGGACTGTATCAAACAGCATGAAGGCTGCCTCCCGTGAATATGTAACCTCAAAAAAACCAAAGCCGCCGGTAGGCTGCCTGTTTGCCTTCGAGCGTATCTCATCGATGAAAGCAGCTACCCTTCCCATGGTCTTATCATTTTCGTCAACCAACAGCCACCGTGTCGCTTCTCCATGCCTGAAAGTAATATTCCTTGCAGGATCGAAGACAGATTCAATCTGGCTGTCCAGGGGACATACCCAGTCAGGGTCTTCCTTGTAAAGCCTCTTCGCGAAGTCCAGAAACTCCCTCCTGTGAGCATCGGTTAGCACTTCAATTGTTTTCATCTATAGAATTTGAAGGTTAAATCATATCTTCATTTTCTGCATGCCCAATCCAAATTCTTTCACTTTCTGGTATGATCATTCCTGCTTACCGGAATGCATTATATGCCTCAAATATAATCCTTTTTGATTTCTCGGGCAGAAGCAGCAGAATTACTAATGGAAGTTTATTATGCGGTGATCAATGAGGACAAACAGGATTATCAGAATAACGGAACAAATGATCCATTTAAGAACCGGAATGTAATCTGCAGGCCTGATCTTCATCTTTTTCCATACATACCAGATAAGGAAGATCTTTTCAAATGAAAAGACAATGAAGGTGGCGAGTGCCACGCCAACGACCCCATAGGGTTTTATCATGTAAAGACTGAGAGGAACATTTATTGCTATTTCTATTGCAGCTGTGATCATGGTCACATTTGTCTTCCGGCGACCTATGATTATGGTCTGAGGAAAGACCAGCCTGGGGATGATGAGCAGGAGATATATCATGAAGACATCAGCACTGCGCCGGTACTCAGGATTAAAAAGGCGAGGGTAAATCCAGCGTGCGAAAAACATGGTCACCATTGATATCGGAAAAAGATAATGCATAAGCTTTTCCGATTTGGTACGCAGGGTCACAAGGGCCTCTCTCATCCCCTCCCTTGTGCTGAAGCGTGGAAGGAGTGCATTGCTGAGTCCGTTGGCGAGCAGCAGTACCAGCGGAAATTCCTTTGCACCATAGCGATACATGGCAAAGACACCCGGATCCTCGTAGCGGGCTGAGATTATAATGCCGTCAACATACTGCGCTGATCCGCTTATGAGGAATGTAAGTATCAAAGGCAGCCCGATGCGAAGCTGTTCCTTTATGAAATCGAATGATACCTTTATAAGTGTATACCTCCTCAAGAGTATTATCAGCCATATCCATCTTATTCCTGTTATGGCGAACAAACCATAAATGGCGCTCTTCTCATCAAAGCCAGCCAGCACCGGAGCCAGAACGA
>JADGPV010000154.1 GCA_017882245.1 Bacteroidales bacterium
ATTGTGGTCTTGCCGTTTGTGCCTGTGACACCTGTCAGTTTTACCTTCCGTGAAGGGTAATCATAAAAAGCGGATGCGATCAGGCCCGGTGCCGGCGTAGAGTCTTTGACAACGATAACTGTCACTCCCTCAGGAATTTGCGCAGGCAGCGTTTCACAAATTATTGCCGAGGCTCCTTCACTGACTGCCTTCCCGATGAAAGCATGACCGTCGCTCTTTGTTCCCCTGACAGCTATGAAAAGATTACCGGGCTTCACCGCACGTGAATCAGCGGTAACACCAGTGATGGGAATATCCATATCACCGTGAAGAGAGATGATCTTAATATCTGTCAGTATATTGCTGAGCTTCATCACAATCATAGTTTCAGTTCAATTGCCACTGTTGCGCCTCTGGAAATCTTCACCCCGGGCTGCGGAGATTGTCTTACAATCTTTCCGTGGCCGCTGTAATTCACTCTTAATCCGTTGTTCTCAAGGAGGTATATTGCATCACGCAATCCCATTCCAGTTACATTGGGCATCAATCCTTCCATGAGTGTCAGGTCAACTACCCTGAGCGTGTCTCCGTTCTCGCGCGTTCTGACCCAATCGCTGTCAGTATTCCTCCTGGCTTTGATATTCAGCGTGCGAAGTGTCTTATTGATGTCATCGTAGTATCCGTTGCCGGCATCCGGAGCTTTTTTAACCTTATCCTCCGTAGGAGCCAGCGCCATAAGGTTACGGTAGAAGCTGGAGGCAAATACTTTATCAGATATCTCCTTGAAGACCGGGCCTGCAACCACGTTACCGTAATAGACATAGTTTGACGGAGCATTGACAACCACGATACAGGAGTAGATCGGATCATCTGCAGGGAAGTATCCTGCGAAGGAGGCCTGATAAGATATACGGGCTCCTGAGCGGTAACCATATTTGGTATTGGCTATCTGGGCAGTGCCGGTCTTGCCGGCTATTTTATAGTTGCTGTTCTTTAGGTTTTTTGCAGTGCCGTTCTCCACCACACCTTCAAGAAGGCTGCGCGCCTTGTTGATCGTGGAACGGGAGCAGATTGCATTGGTAATAACCTCTGAATCATATGTTTTTATGGGCCAGCTGCCGTCACGCACCTCGGTGACGAACCTGGGCTTGACCATTTTTCCTCCGTTGGCAACGGCATTATAGAACGTAAGTATCTGCAACGGGGTCATCTGTACCTCATAGCCATGCGCCATCATGGGAAGCGAAATTCCTGACCAGAGTTTTTCGCCTGGATAGCGGATGACAGGCTTGCCTTCGCCTTTTATTTGCAGCCCAAGCGGCTTGTTGATCTGCATCGAGTAGAGACGATCAACAAACCTCCGTGGATTGTCTTTATAGTTTTCATAAATGATCTTTGCAGTACCGACGTTTGACGAGTGTTCGAACACCTCGCGGGCAGTGATTTTTCCGAGCCCCTCATCTTCGTGATCACGGATTATCTTGTCATAATATTTAACTGTACCGTCACCCGTGTTGATAGTATCATCGAGGTCGATTACGCCATCCTCAAGCGCAGCGATCATCGACATCAGCTTGAAAGTTGATCCGGGTTCGGTGCTCTCGCCGACTGCGTAGTTATATGTTTCATGATACCCGCCATCCGATCCCTTTTCGAGGTTGGCGATGGCCTTAATGTCACCGGTGCGCACCTCCATAACTACAACACACCCGTGATGTGCATTACTCTTTGAGAGTTGCCTGTAGAGGGCATTCTCAGCAACATCCTGCAGGTCAAGATTAATTGTGGTGACAATGTCATAGCCCGGGCGCGCATGCACCGTCTCGAGGTTTTCAACATCAATCCATGCTCCGCCTGTGAGGCGCTGCTGCACCTTGAAGCCATCCTTGCCTGCGAGGTAGTTGTTGAAAGATCCCTCCAGCCCGACGATATTGACCGTACTGTCCTCCGTCACATATCCGACAGTTCTTTTTGCAAGCATGCCGTTGGGCATGATGCGACTATTCTCAGGCTGGTAGAGCAACCCTCCTCTGAATTTTCCGTGCCTGAATACCGGAAGCTTTTTAAGATAACTCAGGGTCTCATAGCTGACGTGCCTCTTGATGAGATAATACCTGTCGCCACGCTTGCGTGCTCGTGACAACTCCGATCTCCAGCCGTCAGGAGAATTTACTCCCACATATTTCGACAGGCCTCTGCAGAGACCACTGATACCGTTGGCCCATGTAGTGTCAGCCATGCCTGAGCTGCGGGTGTCCATATAGACAGTATAATAAGGGATTGAGCTTGCCAGGATGCGTCCGTCATCAGACAGGATGTCACCTCTGCCGGCCTTGTCTGTCTCCCTGCGGAAGACTATTTTATCAGCCATGGCGGCCCACTTGTCCGATTGGACGAACTGAAGCACTATTATGCGGATGAACACAGCAAGAGCCATCACCACCACGATACCGTAAATGATGCCGGTACGGGCAAGGATCTGATCCTTTGGTTTCGTATGCTTATTCATTCACAACTATTCTGAATGGTGGTTCACGAAGTTCTTCAAGCCCCAGGCCGCGCTCTTTTACCAGGTCTATGATCTCACTCTGACGGCTCACGCCTCCCAGATCAGCCGAGACAGAGAGTGACTCAGCGCGCAAATCCCTTACTTCCTGTTCAAGAACGGTTATCTGACGCTCCATACGTTCAGCTCCAAACTTGTTGGCAATGAAGATTATGCCAAGCACAGCCAGGAGTAAAGCATACCTCATGTTATTGAGTATGAGCCTCTCAGTGATAAGGGTCCCGCTGATAAGTCCTTTCAGAAAGCCCTTGCCGCCTTTCTTCCGCGTGCTCTTCTGTGTGCTCTTCTTTTCTTCCATAACTGTCAGATTTTTTCTGCTATCCTCAGCCTCGCGCTGCGTGCCCTGCTATTCTTTGACACCTCATTATCAGAAGGAACTATCACCCTGTGGTTCACTGCCCTGAACGGTACTTTCAGGTTACCATAAAAGTCTTTTTCGCTTCTGCCCTCGAAATTGCCAGTGCGGATGAAGTTCTTCACAAGCCTGTCCTCAAGCGAATGATATGTTATCACTACCAGGCGTCCGCTGCTTTTCAGAAGCTGCAACGCCTGTTCAAGCATTTCCGTAAGCGCTTCCATTTCATGGTTAACCTCAATGCGCAGCGATTGGAAGAGTCTCGCGTAGAACTTGTTCTCCTGGCCTGCCGGTACAAGTCCGTTAAGTGCCGAGGTGAGATCATTGACGGTAACGACAGGCTTGTTTTCCCGTGCTTTTACTATGGCAGCAGCGAGCCTGCGCGAATTAGTCAGTTCACCGTAGCGGTAGAAAAGGTTTGCCAGCTGTTCCTCTTCGTATGTCTTAAGTATATCAGCTGCTTTGAGGGGAGCCCTTGGGTTCATTCGCATATCAAGAGCAGCATCGCTGCGGAATGAGAATCCCCTCTTCTGAGAATCAAACTGGTGAAATGATACTCCAAGGTCGGCTATCAGTCCGTCAATAGCATCGTAACCGAGATACCTCAGGTTGTTCTTCAGGTACCTGAAGTTCTGATTGAGGAAGGTCAGCCTCGCATCGTTAATGATGTTCGTTGCAGCATCAAGATCCTGGTCAAAGGCGATAAGTTTTCCTGTAGTAAGGTGTTCAAGTATAGACCTGGAATGGCCTCCGCCGCCAAAAGTAACGTCGACATAGATCCCGTCGGGCCTGAGGTTAAGCCCCGCTATGCTCTCAGTGAGCAGAGCTGGGAGGTGATATATCGCCATTATTCTGTTCCGGTATCAGGATTTCCAAGCAGCTTTTCTGCCAGGTTGGCAAAGTCATCAGAAGGCATGTCTATGCGGGCATATACCTCCTCAGCCCACATTTCTATTCGCCCGTCCTGCCCGGCAAGAACAACATCCTTCCCTATGCCTGCCAGGTCAAGCAAACGACGTGGTATGAGCAGCCTGTTGCTGCTATCGAGTGCCACTTCAGCGGTACCCTTAAAGTAATTACGGAGAAAGATATTGTGTTCCCTGTTGTATGGGTTGATCCTGCTGCGAATCTTGTCAAGTTGCCTGTTCCAGTCGTCGATTGAATAGAGAACAAGGCACTTTTCGAAGATATCTCTTCTGACCACAAAGCGATCTTCAGCTGCGGGGGGCATCTGTTTCTTGAAAGCAGCAGGGAGGATTACTCTTCCCTTCGCATCAAGCCTGCAGTTATAATCGCCGATGAAAGTGGACATCAAGGTTGTTGTATCAGAAGGCTAAAGTAGAAATAAATTTCCCACTTTTCTCCACTTTCCTCCATTTTTCTTCACTTTTGTTGAAAACTTTATATTTTCTATTTGTAATATATTGTTTATTAGATATATACAAGGCTCATTTTTCTTAATCCTCTACGAGGAATGGGTCTTAGATGATGCTTCATTCTACAATACTATATGTCCCCGATAGATCGGGGCAAGCTCTATGGGCAAAGATTTGACTATACCGCGTTGCAGGACCATGCCCATTCTTATCTTTGCATTTACCAGAATGTGAAGGATGGAAATCAAAAAAGCTCCGCTGCAGTTAGACGTCAAGGAGATTCTAAACAACAAAAATCCCAAGGTTGAAAGGTGGCTACCTGGCTTTGTGGTGAGGTACCTTAAACGTATTGTGCACCAGGATGATATAAACGATATCATTAAAACACACGGCCACCTTCGTGGCGCCCCTTTCAATGACGGTGCGCTTAGTTACATTGGAATAAAATACTGCACTCACGGACTTGAAAACCTTCCATCCGGGGGACGGAATATCTTCGTCTCAAATCATCCCCTCGGAGGTCTCGACGGCATGGTTTTCATGAGCGAACTTTCGAAGCATTACAATGCAATAAAATTCCCCGTCAATGACATCCTTCTGTACATTGATAACTATTCGGATATTTTCCTTCCTGTAAATAAGGTCGGCACTTTTGACCGTGAAGCAGCAAGGCTCCTGGAAGAGGCTTATGCTTCAGACTGTCAGTTACTTAATTTCCCGGCAGGAATCTGTTCCCGTAAGGTAAACGGAGTGATAACTGACCTTCAGTGGCAGAAGAGTTTCATTGTCAAGGCTGTACAGCACCATCGTGATATAGTGCCATGTTACTTCTCGGGCCGTAACAGCTCCTTTTTCTATAACCTCTCCAACATACGCCAGCGGCTTGGTATAAAGATGAATATCGAGATGCTCTACCTGGCTGACGAGGTATTCAGGCAGAAGGGTAAGGATATCGACCTGTACTTCAGTGAAGCCATACCATGGCAGACCTTCGACAAGTCGAAGAGTCCGCAGCAGTGGGCAGATATGGTAAGGGAAAAAACTTATGGTTTGCAGAAAAGGTACTCAGCCAGTTAATCTTATTTTCTTAAATTTGACCTTCAATTAATGGTATCATTGGATAATCAAATACATCATGACGATATGGAACCGCTTGGAGAGGCGGTTCCGGCAGCAGAGTTGATGACGGAGTTGTCAAGGGTAGGCATTTTGAGAAAAACCAATAACACCAATAACGAAGTATATCTTTTTGACCATCGCAATTCATCCATCCTGATGCATGAGCTGGGCCGCATCAGGGAGCTGACCTTCCGACATGCCGGTGGCGGTACAGGCAAGGCGCTCGACCTCGATGAATATGATCTCGATCCTGATCATCCACAGAAACAGCTGATTATCTGGGATCCTGACAATCGCGAGATAATTGGCGGCTACAGGTTTATCTTCCCCGGGTATAAAGAGAAGGACTTTTCTGTTGACAGGTTTGCCTCATCATCATATTTCACATTCTCACGGAAATTCATCAGGAAGTATCTGCCCCACACCATGGAGCTCGGGCGCTCCTTTGTCAGACCGGAGTACCAGAGCACAGCAAGGGGACGAAAGAGCCTTTACGCCCTTGACAACCTTTGGGACGGCCTCGGTGCCATCATCATAGACAACAGCCAGATCCGGTATCTCTTTGGGAAAGTAACGATGTACACCCATTACAACGTGCAGGCAAGGAACATGATCCTTTACTTCATGCTCAAGTACTTCCCCGATAAGGATAAACTGGCAGTTCCGGATGATCCTATCATCCTGGATATCCACCAGGGAGAAATGAAGCAGCTGTTTACCGGGAAGAATTTCAAGGAGGACTTAAAGATATTGTCACAGGAAGTCCGTAAACTCGGAGAAAATATTCCGCCTCTTATCAACGCTTATATGAACCTCTCGCCTTCAATGAGGTGCTTCGGGACATTTATCAATCATCATTTCGGGAATGTAGAAGAGACTGGGATAATGATCACAGTACGTGATATTTACGTCGGAAAGATCAACCGCCACCTAGCCTCCTACCGTCAGGATTTTAACATCTCTCAGTAGGCTCTATCATTTATTCCTTCCATGT
Organism: Bacteroidales bacterium; assembly: GCA_017882245.1. Taxonomy (GTDB): domain Bacteria; phylum Bacteroidota; class Bacteroidia; order Bacteroidales; family VadinHA17; genus SR-FBR-E99. The sequence continues at coordinate 6,390 of JADGPV010000154.1, forward strand.
AATTAACGAAAGCCCTGTTGACCACCCGGTTGCCGCCAGGAGTTGGATAGTTGCCGGTAAAGTACCAGTCGCCGGTGTGTCCCGGACAAGCCTGGTGGAGGCCATCAACCGACTGATATACGATCTCAACCTCAGCAACTATTCCCGGAGCTCTCAGCATCAATGCTATTTGTTTTGATATTTCGTCGTCAGTGAACGGGGCATAAATTTCCTTTACGACATTTCTCATTTCGATATCAGGCTTTTGTAATTCCTTTTGGGCGCTGGCATAAACGTTTCTGATAATATCCTCACGCTCTCTTTTTTTCAGGAGTTCAATAGCTGCTTTGAAGGCAATAAAATCACCCATCCTTGCCATGTCTATACCGTAACAGTCAGGGTAGCGTATCTGGGGCGAGGAAGAAACTATTACAATTTTTGCCGGTTCAAGGCGGTCTAGGATACGTATAATGCTCTCTCTTAAGGTGGTACCGCGTACAATTGAATCATCAATCACCACGAGGTTGTCGATGCCTCTCCTGATGACTCCGTAGGTGACATCATAGACATGTGCAACAAGATCATCTCGACTGTTGTCTTCAGTGATGAAGGTCCGGAGCTTTATATCTTTTACTGCTATCTTTTCAATACGGGGTTTTACCTTAATGATCTTATCAAACTCATCGGCTGTCAGTGTTTTACGGTGTTTCAGGATAGCCTCTTTCTTCCTGTTGTTGAGCCAGTCATCGATACCCTTTATCAGCCCGTAGAAGGCACTCTCAGCAGTA
>JADGPV010000155.1 GCA_017882245.1 Bacteroidales bacterium
CGCTCGGCGTCACATCGGTATATAGTTTTGCAAGGAGGTTAAGCTTCGCCGGGTCCCAGATCCGGAGGCTGCTCAGGGTGATGGCGCTGACGAAAGAGGCCATCTCATGCCACTCGAACTTTCCTGACCTTCGGAGGATATCAACTAGGCTCTCTTCAGCTTCACCGTAGTAGTCGGTCAACCACAAATGATTGAAAATGATGCCCGAAAGATGTTCTGTTTCGATTGCCTGTTCCCTTTCCATTTCAGGCTTTTTTATTTCCGCTGATGAAAGCAGGTCATCAAGCCGCGACTTGAATATAAGGTCATCAACACTCTGAACGATATTCCCTCCTCTGAGCCTTTCCTCCCTTTCCTCACGTGCTCTGACAGAATATGTATACCATCCTGAATGATGTGCCAAAATGTCCTGTTTTATCTTATCATTAAGCTTCAGGATGCTCTGAAGAAGCTTGATGTAAACCTTCTGACGGCCCGGGTCATTAATTCCGTCAACAGTATATTTAAGAATGTTCAGATATGTCATTTTCAGCTCGTAGAATTCATCTCTGAAGCCTCCAAATGAAACATTATCAAGCAATTCGGCCATGATATCAAAGCTCTGCTTGACCTTGCGCTTCACAATTAGATTACTTATCCGTTTATGCTGCAGTATGATTGTGGAAACATTCATTTAATAGAGGGAAAAATATTATCTGTTTAAGCAGTGCAACAATCAGGCCACCGGAAGGTTCAGAAGCTGAACCCCACGCTGATATAACCCTTAACAGAATTAAAGAATATTTCCCTGTCGTAAATACCGTGCATCACACCTGCACGTATCGGACCGGCGATGGTCATGTAACCAACTCCCACTCCGTAACCCCCGATGAAGGATACCCCGCTCTGGCGGTCAAGTTCCTGAACGGCTAAGAGATTGGCGTCAATACACAGGTGAAAGTCCTTCAGTACCTCCAGGTCAGCCCCCAGCCTTACGCCTCCAAGGCTCTTAACAGGGATCTGATTATCCCGGAAACCTATGACTGGCACGGATCGCTCTGTGGTCGGCTCGATGCCGCCAAGAAGGAAGAAATTATTCTGTGAAGTGACAGAATCGGCATCGCTTACGAACAGAGCCTCTGCACCGAAATTCAGGGTGAGCTTCGGTGATGGTGAAACATAGTCTCTGAACCAGCCTCTCACTGTAAGAAAAGGATTAAAAGCGAAATCTCCTTCGTCACCATTATAATAAACCGTCTTCTGATCACTGGTTTTCATTGTACCCCTGAGAAGCTTTGAGGCTGAAGCAAAGATACTGTAAGTAAATCCCCTGTCAGGAAAGTGCTTATAATTCAGGGTGTTTGCCTGATAAGTATAAGACAGCCTGAGATAATCATAGGTCAGTCTTTCTATCTGGCTGGCTGATAAATAATTGGTAACAAGACGCAGGTTTTCATAATTCGCTGAAAAGTTCATCATATGATTCAGACCTATTCTCTTGCTGACTGTGAGGCCTGTATAGATGTTCTGGCTAAGCATTGGGCCTGTCTCGCCTCTCAGTTCGATAAGAGGGAAAAGGGTATTATCCATGAAATAAGAGGCTTCGACACCAAACTTCTGACTCCTGTCGATGAACTGTATTGCGCTTAACCGGTACCTGTAGAACTCGCCGATATAGGATTCGGCATTGATGACCGATCTTGGCGTTATAAGGTCCAGAACTGAAAAGCTCAACAGCAATCCAGCACTAAGTGCATAATCGTAATGCAGTGATCCGTATATCATTGCATTTGGTCGATCAATGCAGTCAATCTCAAGTATCATAGAATCATTACGGGGTATGATTCTGTATTTAACCTTGTCAAACCACGCATTGCCGTAAAGAAGTTCGATCCTTTCAGCCAGCAATTCCCTATCGACTTTCTGGCCGGGCCTGATATCCAGAACTCCTTTGATCTCCCCGGTACTGGTAATGCTATTCCCTCTCACCACAATCTTATCAAAGACTAGATATTTAATGTCAGGCAGGGGCATCAATGGCGCTTGAGGCCCGAAAGCATCAAGTGAATCAGCCAGACGCTTAAATTTCTCTTTGAAGGGAAGAGCAGCAAGGTAACCTCTTTCAATCAATGTGTCGATATTATTAAATGTAAGAGATTGAAAATCCTTCATATCGGGCTCAATCAGGATGTCGGTTTCTTTCTTTTGCCTGTCATAATCTGCAAGGCTCGTCAGGAAACCTACCTGTTTGAGTATACTGTATGCTGATTCAAGATCTTCCTCGTTTGATCTTCTCAGGCTGACATAAGAGCCGATCACTATGTCAGCGCCCATATTTCGCAATTCAGAAGCTGCATAGTTTCTTACGACACCTCCGTCAACGAGCAACGCCGTGTCAATCTTGATGGGTGTGAAAACGGAAGGTATGGCAATGCTTGCTCTGATTGCGTCAGGCAGATAACCTTTGCTAAGCACAACCTCTTTGCCCGTAAGCATATCAGTCCCGACACAGAGGAATGGTATCGGCAGTTTTGAAAAATCATTTATACCGGCAGCGGACCAGTAGTGATAATTCAGCAGGCTCTCCACCTGCTGACCGGCAATAAGGCCGGAAGGAAGCCTTATCTTATTCCGAGAGACAGGTAAAGTGATCATACTGTTGTAGTAATGTTTCTTCTCGAGGAAGATGATCCTATCCTCAGGGATCCTGTCAGAGAGTACCAGTCCCCAGTCTATCGCCTTACAAAGTCTTATGAGACTGTCGGTGGTGTACCCTATAGCATACAAGCTGCCTATAATACTTCCCATGCTCACCCCGGTTATGTAATCAGGTCTCAGTCCGGCCTCTTCCATCACTTTTATTACGCCAATATGTGCCAGTCCTTTTGCCCCTCCTCCGCTGAGAGCAAGTCCTAATTTTGGCCGTACCAGGGAGTCCTGCGACCTGACTTGTGCAGGCAGCGATAAAACCACAAGAATGAATATTACTGCCTGTGCCTTTGGCGTGGGTCTCATAACGAAGTTATTGAATGATATATTATTCAATTCCAATACTACCAAGTTAGTTAAAACAGGTAAATTAGAAACGTGAAACGTAGTATAAAAGTTCAGCAGAAGTGGCTGCCCACATCAAAGAAAGAGATGGAGGCACTGGGGTGGGAGCGACCTGATGTTATCCTCTTTACCGGCGATGCCTATATTGACCATCCCTCTTTCGGGGCAGCGGTGATTGCACGCGTGCTTGAGGCTGCAGGGCTGCGCGTGGCGGTGGTGCCGCAGCCCAATTGGCAGGATGATCTGCGTGACTTTAGCAAGCTAGGGGCTCCGCGCTTTTTCTTTGACGTTACTGCCGGCAACATGGACTCAATGGTCAATCATTACACCGCCACGCGCAGGCTCAGATCCGATGACGCCTATACGCCTGGAGGCGCAGCAGGATTTCGCCCTGATTATGCTACAGTTGTCTATACAAGGGCTCTGAAAAAACTCTTCCCTGAAGTACCGGTTGTGGCCGGGGGCATCGAAGCCTCTATGCGCCGACTGATGCACTATGATTACTGGAAAGATGCCCTCGAACCTTCCGTGTTAATCTCCAGCGGGGCTGACATGATTATTTACGGGATGGCCGAAAGGGCGGTAACAGAACTCGCACAAAGGGTAAAGAAAGGGGAGAAGGTGCGGCTGATAACTGACCTGCCTCAATCGGCATACCTTATGCCTGCAGGCGAATCACTGCCGCCGCTTCCCGGGGTGAAGGACATGATGTTGCATCCTTGCTCAGAAGCTATTTCGTCCCGAAAAGCTTATGCTGAAAATTTTGTTCTTTTTGAGAAGACCAGCAACAGTCAGAAACAGGTAAGGCTCATCGAGCCATGCGGTGACAACATGGTTGTTGTTAATCCTCCGATGCCGGCAGCCACGGAGGCAGAGGCAGATGCCATCTACGATCTTCCTTTTAATTATGCACCTCATCCACGCTACGATCAGAAAGGCCCTATACCGGCATGGGAAATGATAAAGTTCTCCGTAAACATCCACAGAGGTTGTTTCGGGGGCTGCAGCTTCTGTGCCATAGCCGCTCACCAGGGCAAGTTTGTAAGCAGCCGGTCCGAGGCCTCAGTGTTGAGGGAGGTGGAGCGTATCAGCAGGATGGAAGGGTTTAAAGGTTATCTCACCGACCTGGGGGGACCTTCGGCTAACATGTATCGTATGGCAGGCAGGAACAGGGAAAGGTGTTACAAATGTGACCGGCCCTCATGTATCTGGCCTTCGGTTTGCGACAATCTTGAGACCTCACACCGTGATCTCCTTGCTCTTTATAGGAGTGTCGGTTCGCTTCCTTACATAAAGAAAGCTTTCGTGGGGAGCGGGATAAGATATGACCTGCTTCTGAAGGAAAGTAATCCCTCATCCGGAAGAGATGAGGAGTATTACCTGAAAGAGCTGATAGTCAGTCATACAAGCGGCAGGCTGAAAGTGGCCCCTGAGCATACCGATGACGAGGTCCTATTTCTTATGAGGAAAAGCTCATTCAGGCATTTCAGGAGGCTGCGCGAGAAGTTCAGCGAGATAGTACGCAATAATGGATTGAAGTACGAGCTAGTTCCGTATTTTATTTCAGCTCACCCCGGTACCACTGAGGAAAAGATGGGAGCACTGGCCCGCGAGTTGAAGGGACTGGGATTTCATCCTGAACAGGTGCAGGATTTCACTCCCACGCCAATGACGCTCGCCACTGCAATGTATTATCTTGGTTTTGACCCGTATACTGGCAAAAAGGTCTATGTGGCCCGGGATATTGCCGAAAAACGCCGGCAGAAGGAATATTTCTTTAAGACAGGGAGCATGGGCCAAGACAAAAGACATAAGACAAAAGTAATTGCTGGTCATGACCAGCAAGGCAGAAAAACGAAATAATTATTTGATGGTCTACGACCATCTATAGGTATCCTGATGGCCATTTCCTACAATAATATGATGTTCTACGAACATCTGTTTGTAAAACATCATGCTACCTGATGATTAATATGCAGAAATATTCAGACCTTCGTAGAAGGTCAAATTTTTGTAGAAAAGAGACAGAAAAATATTGCGGACCTTCGTAGAAGGTCAAATAATTGCAGAAGGGACCGTTTTGGTCCCTTCCGGATTCTATTCGTATTCCTTGATGATGTTTTTGACATCATCAGGTGCCACCCGGCCGTATGTTTTGCTTCCGACGAGCACCACGGGAGCCAGTCCGCATGCGCCAACACATCTCAGGCTTGATAGTGAGAACTTTCCATCAGGGGTTGTCTGGCCAACCTGTAATGACAGTTCCTTCCTGAACTCATCAAGAACTTTCTCGGCGCCCCTTACATAACAGGCAGTGCCCATGCAAATGCTTATCGGGTGCTTGCCTTTCGGGGTCATGGTGAAGAACGAATAAAAAGTCACAACCCCATAAACGCGTGCTGATGAAATATTGAGCCTGGAGGCTACTGCCTCCTGCACTTCTGCAGGCAGATACCCGAAATGCCCCTGGCAGGTGTGAAGTACATTTATAAGTTCCAGCGGATCATTATTGAATGAGTCACATATCTCAGTGATCTTATTTATATCTTCCTGTTTTAATTCTATCTTTATTGTTGACATATCATTGAAATTTAGATAGTTAAACTGAATTTACCTCACTGCTTGATAATGACCTTCGCTTTTCTTTCAAAATACTGGGTGTGAAGAAGATGATGCGCCTTCTCACTGTTGGGTTCTCCAAGAAACTCCTTGTAAAGCTGAATTATAAACGGATTTTCATGTGACACCCTGATGGGTTTGCTGGCATCCTCCCTGTATATGGCTGCAGCTCTTGCCTTCAGGATTGATGAGTCACCATGGTGCAAAGGCTGGCCGCCGCCGCCGATACATCCGCCCGGGCAGGCCATCACCTCAATAGCATGGAATTTCGATTTACCGCTCTTAAGATCGTCGAGCAGCTTACGGGCATTACCCAGTCC
>JADGPV010000156.1 GCA_017882245.1 Bacteroidales bacterium
ATTTCAGATTATTGCTTCATTGAGCTTCTTCAAAATCTGTTCCAAAGTATTCATGTCTTGCACAACTACATCGCGTGCCTTGCTTCCTTCGAACGGTCCGACTATCCCTGCTGCCTCGAGCTGATCAATAATTCGTCCGGCGCGTTTATAGCCGAGCTGCATACGTCTCTGTATCAATGATGTAGAACCCTGCTGATGTTGAACAACCAGTTTTGCGGCCTCATCAAAGAGAGGGTCACGCTTCCTGAGGTCAATTTCCTTTGATCCGTTGCCTTCATCATCATCTCCCACATATTCCGGAAGGTGCATTGCATCAGGGTAGCCCTGCTGGGAGCCGATGAATTCAGTAAGTTCCTCGATCTCAGGGGTGTCAATAAATGCGCATTGAACCCTGACAGGCTCCCCTCCCTGTGAGATAAGAGCATCACCGCGGCCTACGAGTCTGTCAGCACCGGTGGAGTCAAGAATAGTGCGTGAATCGACCCCCGAAAAGACCCTGAAGGCTATCCGTGAAGGGAAGTTTGCCTTTATAAAACCGGTTATGATTGTTACCGAAGGTCTCTGGGTTGAGATGATGAGGTGAATACCCACTGCCCTTGAGAGCTGTGCAAGACGACCGATAGGCGCTTCGACCTCGCGACCGGAGGTCATGATAAGATCTGCAAACTCGTCAATAATAAGCACTATATAGGGCATGTAGTCATGACCCTTCTCAGGGTTAAGTCTGCGTGAAATGAACCTGTCGTTATATTCTTTTATGTTGCGTGTCTGCGACAACTTGAGCAGATCAAGACGGTGATCCATAAGAATACACAGCGAGTTAAGCGTGTTGATCACCTTTTTTGTATCGGTGACGATGGCATCCTCTTCATCAGGAAGCTTGGCAAGGAAATGGCGCTCAATCTTTGAATAGAGAGGCAGTTCAACTCTCTTGGGATCAATAAGTACAAACTTAAGTTCTGCAGGGTGCTTTTTGTACAGAAGTGAAGTGATGATAGCATTAAGACCCACCGATTTACCCTGCCCGGTGGCTCCTGCCACGAGCAGGTGCGGCATCCTTGTAAGGTCAATGATGAACGGATCGTTGGTGATGGTACGTCCGAGAGCCAGGGGGAGCTCAAGCTTCGAATCAGCGAAAGCCTGTGATGAGATCAGGCCTTTCATTGAGACTGTCTCAGGTTTCTTGTTAGGCACTTCAATACCCACTGTTCCCCTCCCCGGTATCGGTGCGATAATCCTGATACCCAGAGCTGAAAGGCTCAGGGCGATATCGTTGTCAAGCGATTTGATACGGTGTATCTTAACTCCGCGGTCAGGCACAACCTCGTAGAGGGTGACGGTCGGTCCCACGGTGGCCGAAATACTTTTGATGGTGATCTTCTGGTCAGCCAGGGTTTTGAGGATGATCTCCTTATTAGCATTGACCTCCTCGTTGGTAGTTGATGAAAGGTTGCGGTAATCGCGTAACAGCGATACGGGCGGAAATTTGTAGCGGGGCAGTGTGAGCCTGGGGTCAAAAGGAGGGAGGTCAGACAGCGGACCATCTTCAACCGCAGCGGTATCAGCAGGTTTATGGCCTTTTCCTATGACATTCACAATCGGCTTTTCTTCCACCGGTGGCTTGTAGAAGTCATCAATCTCTTCTGTTTCCTCCTCATCAGCCCTCAGAGGTTCATCTTCGTGAGTCGGAAAATTCTCTTCAGGGGCAATTTTGACATCTTCGGTGACAATGTCTTTCCTGCGTCACTCACCGCTTAAAGTGGCGGCTCCGGCCCTTGCCATGGCAGCGATAGGTCTCCTTATCGTGTGAGTGCTGACATGCAACGCAAAAATAAGATATGCAATAGTAAGCACAAGGAGCACGGCTCCTGTTCCGACCTTGCCCATCATTCCGTTCAGCCTGTCAGCTATGAAAAAGCCAAACTCGCCTCCCGGACCGGCACCCAGGAATGTAGACTGCCCGGCAAAATATCCCAATATGACTGAGACCAGCACAGTCGCCAGCAGAAAACGCATCACATTCTTCCAGAGCCTGAAGTACTTAACCCTGACGAGAGCAAGACCAAAAGCTCCTATGATCAAAGGGATAAAAAAAGCTCCCAGTCCAAAACCATGGAAAATAAAATAATGTCCAACCTTGAAGCCAAACCTGCCTCCCCAATTCTCGTAGGCGAATGCCGTGTCAGGGTTCTTCATGCTGAGTGAATCCTGGTCAGCCTTGCCGGTAAGAAGATAAGAAATAAAGACGACAAGCATATAAAGAGCAAACACAATGAGAATAAGGCCTATAATGAACCTTAGATTCTCTCCTGATGAAGTGCCGTCTGTTTTCTTCTGCCGTGATGACGCACCGTTATTTTTTTTATGTCTGCCCATTGTCAAAAATAATTTTCTATCCCGTTGAAAGGCAAGTGTTAAAATAAACTGCAAATTTACGAAAAATGGTTGAGCCGGAAGTGTAAAAACCTCAAAAGGCTATCATTTTCTGGATAAGGGAATCAAGAAAGCTCCTGTTCACCTTTTTATAATTCTTTTTCGCCTCAAATGTCTTATCGGGGATCTGCCTGGCAAAGACCTCATCAGCCGTGAACTGAAGCTCGGCTTTTCCGATGATATAGAAAAAGTCCATAAGCACACCGTCAATATCCTTATACGGAGTGAGCCTGTTGGGCTGCACGACCTTAATGTCATCAGTGTACCAGATATAACGGGTTGTCTTCGAGCCGGGCAAAGTAACCCTGACCTGGCGGCAGTTAAACCCGCATATTACAGATTTCCTGCCGGTCTCGTCCAGGGTTAAACCTTCCATCGCCGAGAAACCCGGCTGAAGATCCCTTGGAGTGCCTTCGCAGTAGTATTTGAACGAAAGTAAATTAAGATAGGTGTCATAAACATGTTCCTTGGGATTAATTATGGAAGATATCCCGGAGTTACCAAACGGCGCCTTGAGTTCTGTGGCGAAAAGATCGTTCCTGAAAGAAATGACAAGCTCCTTTGGCAGAAAATCGGATGAAAAAGAAGAGGGATTGTTTATGTATTTTATATTATAGTAGATCTCGCCCTCGTGTATGTTTTTCAAACCTTTCTCCCGGCACGAGGGCAGTATAATAACTAGTAATGTCAAAGGAAATAAATGGAGAAAGCGATTCTTCACGTAAAGTTATTTGGCTGTAAATGTAACAAAACTGATAATTAAACGGATAGACCATGCCGTTCAGTATCTTTGAAATAATTGTTTTTCAACCGTGTGATTAGTTTTGCTCTGTTATAATTAATCAGAAAGTTTTAGCTTTGTCACCTCATGTGTAAAAGAGAGATATGAA
>JADGPV010000157.1 GCA_017882245.1 Bacteroidales bacterium
AGTAATAAAGGTATTCGTCGACCTCTATAATAAGGGACTGATATACAGGGGTGTGCGCATGGTTAATTGGGACCCGCAGGCACGTACTGCTGTTTCTGATGAGGAGGTAATATATACAGAGGAAAAATCAAAGCTTTATTATGTCAGGTACCGGATTGTTGGTGAAGATAACTATGTAATGATAGCAACTACCAGGCCTGAGACAATCCTTGGTGACACCGCCGTCTGCGCCAATCCTGGTGATGAACGGTATCAGCATATGAAGGGAAAGCACGTTATCGTTCCCATGACAGGCCGCGAAGTGCCATTTATTTTTGATGAATATGTTGATCCTGAGTTCGGTACAGGCTCTCTCAAGATCACTCCCGCGCATGATATAAACGATTATGAGATAGGACTGAAGCATAACCTTGAAGCCATCGATATCTTCAATGACGACGGCACCATAAGTGAAAGAGCAGGCCTCTTCATCGGCATTGACCGTTTCGCCGCAAGGGAGATGGCGGAAAAAGAGCTGCAAAGGACCGGAGCCCTGGTAAAAGTTGAGGAATACATTAACAAGCTGGGCCGGTCTGAGCGTACACATGCAGTTATTGAACCAAAATTATCGCTGCAATGGTTTCTAAGCATGAAGGATTTAGCAGAGCCTGCCCTCGATGCAATATTGAATGACACCATCAGGTTGTTCCCTGATAAGTACAAAAATGTCTACAGGCATTGGATGGAGAACGTTCGCGACTGGTGCATCAGCAGGCAGTTATGGTGGGGTCAGCGCATACCGGCATATTATTATAATAATAATGAGTTTGTTGTTGCGGAGACAGCAGAGGAAGCACTTGCCGAGGCTCGTCAGGTCAGCGGCAGGAAGGACCTGTCATTATCTGACCTGAGACAGGATGAAGACGTGCTTGACACCTGGTTTTCTTCGTGGCTCTGGCCTCTGACATGCTTCAACGGGATCAATGAACCGGATAATGAGGATATAAAATATTATTATCCCTCCAATGTTCTTGTCACTGCTCCGGATATACTTTTTTTCTGGGTTGCCAGGATGATCATCGCTGGTTATGAGTACAGAGGAAGGGAGCCGTTCAGAGATGTATATCTTACAGGTATGGTGCGTGACAAGCAGAACAGAAAGATGTCAAAATCGCTGGGTAATTCCCCTGATCCCATCCGTCTGATGGAAAAGTACGGAGCTGACGGAGTCAGGGTAGGGATGCTCTTATGCTCTCCGGCCGGTAATGATCTCCTTTATGACGACAGCCTGCCTGAACAGGGACGTAATTTTGCCAATAAGATATGGAATGCCTTCCGTCTGGTTATAACAATGGATACTGATGACAGCATCCCTCAGCCGTCTGCCTCGTCAGCAGCAGTCCGGTGGATGGATGGTCTCATAAACAAAACCCTGGCGCAGATAGATGAAAATTTTTCACGGTATCGGATCTCTGATGCTCTGATGCAGTCATACAAATTATTCTGGGATGACTTCTCAGGCTGGTTCCTTGAGATCATCAAGCCAGCCTACGGAAAGCCGATGGACGGACAAACCCACAGGGATTCACTGCGTATTTTTGAGACAATGATGAAGGTCATACATCCTTTCATGCCTTTCATCACTGAGGAAATATGGCAGAGGCTTGCCGAAAGACCAGACGGCAGCAGCATAATGATCGAAAAGATGCCGGCAGCTGGTCAGTATGATGATGCAATGCTCAGTCGCTTTGATACGGCCCGCGAAATTGTAAGTGCCGTCCGGACTATCAGAAAAGAAAAGAATATCCCGACACGCGATTCACTTGTTCTATGTGCGGCAGCGGGCTCAACCGGCGGAGAGTTTGATGAGGTCATCAGACGCATGTGCAATCTCTCGGAGATACGTGTCGTACGGGGCAAGGTTGAAAGTGCAGTGTCATTCAGGATACATACGCATGAGTTCTTCATACCAATGGGTGAAGGTATTGATCACGATGTAGAAATCAGAAAGCTGCGTGAAGAGTTAACTTATACGGAAGGATTTCTTGCTTCAGTGATGGCAAAACTCTCTAATGAGAAGTTCGTTGCCAATGCTCCCGGGAAAGTTATTACACTTGAGAGAAAAAAGGAAGCTGATGCGCGCGCCAGGATCAAAACGCTAAAAGAAAGCCTCTCGCTCCTTGAAAAGAATTAGTCTTTACGGACGGTGTAGCTGCCATTTTCTCCTGACACTGCCTGCCAGCCGTCATTCAGCATCAGGTGCCATCCGGCACCGGAGATATGATTTCTTTCAATTACTATATCCCGGGCACTTATACGAAGTGTATGCAGGTCGTTAGCCAGCAGTGCGCCGCCATCGTCAACAGACAGTCTTCCCCAATTGTCTGAAACGCGCAGCCGCTCATAAAGTGTGCCAAGAGAATCAAGGAAATTGATATCCTCGGGTTCATAACTGAAATTTGGACTCTCCATAGTAAGAGTCAAAACCGGTTTCTCAACGAACGTCGTTATGATCTTCCTTGTCCGTTCGTTTATCATGGCCTGGCGTTCGCTTTCCTCCGCCCTTATAGCCTGTATATCATAGTTCATGGCAAGTGAACCGGCAACATCACGGCATACTTCCGGAAGTGTCACTCCATAGGCCTCAAGGGTAGCCTTCCCCAGATCAAAATCCGGCCGTCGGATCTGTCTGAAATCAAAACCCGTATCATCAAGCAGGGTGGCATATAATGCACCATGGACAAATCCGTAGCCCGAGGCATAGGAGTTATTACTGTATATCCTGTCAAGGTATTCAAGTATCCGTTCCCTGCGCTCGTTACTGTCTGCGGAACAAAGTTTTATATAAGTAAATGTTGCCAGGCCTTCATAATTTTCAAACTTGTTCTCATCAGTGATGGCTTCCGGTAGTTGCTCGCGCCGGGCACCACGAAAGACAAGCGCATCCCGTATAGCCAGTTTGCGGGCCTCACCGGTCGATCCGATAGCATTAATAAGGGCTTTCCACTCGAGCTTAAGGTAGAACCGGGCATTCGGGTCGTTCAGGTGCCGCGTACTGAAGGTTGAAGGTTTTAGGTCATGGCGTTCCTGGAAGCAGTGAAAAAGGCTGTGGACAGTGCGGGCAGCTACCCTGTAACGGTCTTCCGTGTCAGGCAACGGCACCATTGCATATTTTATGCCGCCGAATTCGATGACATTATTGGTAATAAGTCTCTCCCTGGGGAGCACACCTGTGAAGATTCCTTCCCTGGCTCTCAGGGTGCCTGCAGAATCAGCAACGTTGGCATAGATCATTCTGTTACGACTGTCCACGTACATGATCGGGCCATAAAGATTTTCTCCCCACAGCTTTCCGTTGTCATTATTGCAGATCTGCTCAACGTATTTAAAATATTCACCGGCTTTCTGAACGGAGAACCATTCCTGACCTTCCTTTCTGTTACATGATGAGAGAATTAAAACTGTACTGATGATGATGATTAACCTTTTCATCCGGAGCCTGAGTAAGCTCCAAAAATATGAAAAAAACAGCAATGAGGCTCAACTGCAGATTGTCAAGGAGAGCAATTATGATTAAGATGTTGCTTTTTACATCTTTAAATTTTTACATTTGCCGTCGCTAAAAGGAGCAAATAATGAATAATGACATACTTATGAGCCGTAATGAACTGGTGCAGTTTCTAAGAAAGCCCGCAGACCAGTTTACTTCTGATGACATTATGAGGTTTATTGAAGCGAAGGGAATAAAGATGGTCAACTTCAGGTATCCGGCTGAAGACGGCAAGTTAAAATCTCTGAATTTTGTGCCGTTTAGCCGCGATCATCTGGCTGCTATACTCACTGCCGGTGAGCGTGTTGACGGATCGAGTCTCTTCTCTTTCGTTGAGGCGGGATCAAGCGACATGTATGTCATGCCAAGATACCGCACTGCGTTTGTCAATCCTTTTGCACAGTCGCCCACTCTTGAAATATTATGTTCATTCTATAATTCAGAAGGGAAGCCTCTTGAGAGCTCTCCCGAATATATACTCCGCAAAGCCATAAAAAGGTTTACGGAATCGACAGGCTATGCAATCAGGGCACTTGGTGAACTTGAATATTACGTCAGATCCAAAAGTGACGAGCTGTATCCTCTTTTTGACCAGAAGGGTTATCACCAATCAAAGCCTTTTGCAAAGTTCGAGGATCTGCGGGTTGAAGCTCTTGAACTCTGCGCCAGGGCCGGATGTCATATTAAGTACGGTCATTCGGAAGTCGGAAGTTTCTCAAAGGACGGAAATGACTTTGAGCAGCACGAGATAGAGTTCCTTCATGTCCCTCTTGATGAGGCTACAGAACAATTATTGATTGCCAAATGGATACTTCGCATGCTGGGTTATAAATACGGAGTTGAGGTCAGTTTTGCGCCCAAGATTACGGTGGGCAAAGCCGGATCTGGCATGCATATTCACCTGCTGCTTGAGAAGGATAGCCGTAACCTGATGATCGAAGATGGTCATCTCAGCGATACGGCAAAGAAAATGATTGCCGGAATCCTTGATCTTAGCAAGGGTTTGACAGCATTCGGGAATACAATCCCCACTTCCTACCTCAGGTTAGTCCCTCACCAGGAGGCTCCTACAAATATCTGCTGGGGCGATCGGAACCGGTCGGTGCTAATGAGGGTTCCCCTCGGATGGCTGGGTGCCTCGCAGATGATCCATGATGCCAATCCTGCCGAGCAGTCAGGCAGCGCAGAAAAAATCTCCAGGCAGACAGTCGAGCTCCGTTCCCCTGACAGCTCTGCAGATATTTACATGCTGATGGCTGGCATTGCCATTGCCATTCAGCACGGACTTGAAATGCCTGGAGCACTCGAGATGGCAGACAGGCTCTACGTCAATTATAATGTATTTAAGGATAAAAGAAAGGCTACAGGGAAAAAACTTGAATCACTTCCTGCATCATGCTGGGATTCGGCAGAGGCGCTGCTCAGCCTGCGGCATTACTTTGAGAAAGATGGCATATTCCCTGCAGGTGTGATAGACAATGTAGCGAAAAGGCTGAAGTCGTACAATGACCAGAAGCTGAGCGAGGAGCTCTATGGCAACAATGAGGCCATAGCGAAGCTGGTGAAGCAACACTTGCACTGCGGTTAGAAAAACTCACGCTTTCGTTTCAAGCTCTACAGAAGCTGCCTTGATGCTAACATTCAGCTCAAATCCGACAAGGAGAGCTATTGAGTTGAGGTACAGCCAGATAAGAATTACTATAAGTGTCCCTATTGTTCCGTAAAGTTTGTTATACTGGCCGAAATTATTGACATAAGCTGAAAATCCCAGTGATGTCAGGATAAACAATCCTGTGGCCAGAATTGACCCCGGAGATATATACCTGAAGTCCTTCTTTTTTGCAGGGACAAGATAATACAGAGTTGAGATTGCAAAAAACAGCATTGCAATGATCAGTATCCATTTGAAAGTCATAACCAGGTAGAAGACAAAACTGATGCGAAGCACTCCAGTCTCAACCATCTTGTCTACAACCGAATGGTTGAGAATAATGAGCGCTCCGGCGGTGATAAACATCAAAAGGATAAGCATCAGGAGAAAGACTGCTATTTTTCTCTGTTGGACCCATGTACGGCTCTGGAAACCGTGGGCTGAGACGTTGAAGGCATGCATCAGTGCGTGTATACCGTTGGTGGAAAAGATTATGGTGGCAAGAAACATTGTCACAAGCAATATACCGCTGCGGTTGGTTATTACATCAATAATTGTCCCCTCCAGAAAACTGTATGCTGTTTCAGGAAGGATGTTTTCAAAAAGTTTTATCAGCTCAGTCTGAAAATTAGGTATAGGGATAAAGGGTATAAGCGTAAATAGGAAAATCGTTGCCGGCAACAATGCCATCAGCATATTAAATGCTATAGCTGATGCCCTGGTCACCAGCACTCCTCTTCCAAACAGACCTTTTACTGTCAGTTTTACCACTGTGTCGAGGGGAGCCCTGTCAAAACCCGGCGGGACAGCTTTAATAATTCCTTTTGCTCTTGTTGTGATGGTCTCCCTGGCGCTCATACAGGTGGTCAGTAAGCTTTCAGGCTCATGTCGAGGCTTTTAATATGATGCGTCAGTGCCCCTACGGAAATAAAATCCACGCCGCACATCGCATATTCCCTGACATTATCCAGGGTGATCCCTCCAGATGATTCTGTCTCGGTGGCTTTGCCAATAATCCTGACAGCCTCAACTGTCATTGGAATGGTGAAATTGTCAAGCATTATGCGGTCAACTCCCGTTGCTGCAATTATTTCATTAACGTCCTTAATATTACGTGCCTCAACTTCAATCTTCATTGACAGCCCGTTCTTCCTCAGGTATTCTTTGGTCCGTGCTACGGCAGTTGTAATACCTCCGGCATAGTCAATATGATTATCCTTAAGTATGATCATATCATACAGTCCCATGCGATGGTTGATCCCTCCGCCGATGCGAACGGCCTCTTTTTCCAGCAACCGCATCCCGGGTGTTGTCTTTCGTGTGTCTGTAATCCTGGCACTGGTTCCCTTTACCTTTTCAACATAAAGAGCTGTGGCTGTGGCTATGCCGCTCATGCGTTGCATGATGTTAAGCACCAGGCGTTCGGCGCGCAACAGTGAATGGAGGCTACCTTCTGCGGTAAGAGCTATATCGCCGAAATTAATCCGTTCTCCATCCTGAAGGAAGGTCTGAACATTAAGTGAAGGGTCAGCAATGCGAAAGACTTCCCTGACGACCCTGACACCGGCAATTATGCCGCTCTCCTTGATAAGGAGTCTTGCACGACCTCTTGCTGATGCCGGTATGCACGCGAGAGAACTATGGTCACCTTCGCCGGTGTCCTCATCAAGGGCATGGCGGATTAATGCCCGGAGCTCTGTATCACTCATTGTCAGCTTCGATCCGTATCTGATGAATTAATGGATTATCGTTAACTTTCTTCAACAGAAAATAAACTCGGAAATTTCCCTTATCGGTCTCAAGAACTGCAATAGCATACTGGGCATCGCCCTTAGCACCCTGGTGCCTGATCACAAATTCACGCGTATGATAACGGGTGAAGAAATCCTTCAGAATGCTCTCAGCAACGCTCTTGCTGTAAAAGTCCTCCTTGTCAGGCATCACCAGCTCAACAGTGCTGTTCAGGTATTCGGAGAGACCTGCAGCGCTTCCTGACCGGAAGGCAATGGAAATGCCCGCAGGTATCCTTGGTTGCTCCTGAACTGCAAGAAATACTGTCATAAGAAACAGCAATCCGGCAGCAGTGAATAACTTCTTCTTCATTTTAATTCCTTTATGCTATACAAATAAGGACAAGCAAATTTAACTAATATTATCAAAAACTGAACCAATTTATTTCTGCCTTCTGGTCCGCTGATTTATAAGGACTTAATTGCTATATTTGTCTGACTCAACAAAAAGGGCAGAATAAATGATGCTTGTACTGCTGATGACCGGAAAAACAGATCAGACCTGGCTCAGGGAGGGTGTTGCCGGATATGAGAAGAGGATCTCAAAGTACATTCGCTTTGAGGTTGTAACCCTTCCTGATGTAAAGAACCCGGGTAACAGATCGGCCGAAAAAGTGAAGGAGAAGGAAGCTGAAAAAATGCTGGCTGTTCTTAAGAGCGATGATCATGTCGTGCTTCTCGATGAGCGTGGGGAAAGTTATTCTACCATCGGGCTTGCAAATTACCTGAGAAATTCAATGCAGTTGCCAAAGAAAAGGATGGTGTTCATCATTGGTGGTCCATGGGGTTTTCATCAGAGCATAAGGGACAGGGCTGATCACGTCCTTTCACTCTCAGATCTCACTTTTTCGCATCAGGTGGTACGATTATTGTTCGCAGAACAACTTTACAGAGTGCTGTCGGTGATTGCCGGCGACCCTTATCACCATGAATGATATTATGCCAGGAAGGCTGAACGATATAAGGATTGTCATTATCGCCGCACTTGCAGCGGTTGTACTCGCAGTTGCATCAGACTATCTCTATTACAGCGATCTTGAATGGCGCTATCGCACTTCGCGCCTTGACAGAAAACTGATAGAAAAGGAGAAAAAGGCTGAACGCATTCTGTCAGGCATTGAAAAGCAACTTGAAGCCAGTAAAGACCCCTCACTCTTTTTCCATAACAATACTGGCAGTAACGCCCTGCAGGATGATATTGTCATCCTCATCTATAAAAACAACAAGATAGCCTACTGGTCTGACAACGGCGTCGCCTTCCCGCTGACTTTTGAGGCTCGCATAGAAACACATAAACCGGTATTCTTCAGTAATGGGTGTTTTATTCCGGTATACAGGAAGTTCCTTGACTATGAGATCCTGGCTCTGATAAATGTTTACAGGCAATATCCGATAGCGAACAGCTATCTCCGGTCAGGTTTCCCTGAGCAGTTCATGCTGCCTTCCGCCACACAAATCACTTTCGACCTGGCAAAGTCTTCTTTTCGCATAATGGGCAGTGAAAAAGAGTTCCATTTCGGTCTTGTATTTCCTGAAAAGAAGCCTAATACACCTTTTATTATTGTCCCGATCTTTTTCTGGCTACTCTTCCTGTTGCTTCTGATACGTCTGGTTGTACTGGCAGCCGGTTGGCCGGGACTAAAAGCGAGGAAAATATCCGTGCCAGTGGCGGAGTTTGCTGTTCTTCTGCTGGTTTATGTTATCATTTTAATCACCGGACTGCCGCCTTCCGTGAGGTCAACCGAGCTCTTTTCTCCTTTCTTTTGGTCAGCAGGCAAACTTTTCCCGTCAATAGGTCATCTGGCTCTGCTTGGACTTTTTCTTACGTCTGGGGTAAATATCATTCTGAGAAATGACATTTTCAATTCTCCTGTAAAAATCAAGGGGCTGCGAGGATTACTGACACCGCTGGTCATGATGATAACCGGGTTTATTCTCTTCCTGGCCGGTGAAGTATTGTTCAGAGATCTTGTTCTGAATTCCGCAATAAGTTTTGAGGCTTATAAGATATTGGGCCTAAGCTTTATGAGCCTTGCTGGTTTCCTTTCGGTTTTGCTGATATTGTCATTGCCGGTATTCTTTTTCTTAAAGGCTTACAGGATGATGGCAGGACTGCCGCTTAAAACAAATCTGGAAGTCACGGTGGTGGCAGCCTTCATTCTTCCTGCAGCATGTCTGACTGTAACGGCATGCAGCTTCTGGGGATTAATTTATATTGTTCTCCTGGCATGCACAATATTAATATGGCAGCGCAAATCATATTCCCTCCTGTCAATGATAGTGGTTTACGCAGTCCTCACAGGCATCTTCTCAACAACTCTGATTATTAAATATTCCATCCTGAAAGAGGAGAAAAATCTTAAGGTCATGGCCATTTCTCTGGCAAATGACAACGATATGGTTGCCGAAGACATGCTCATTGACCTGTGGCCATCGCTGAAAAATGATTCCACTCTTGCAGTGATGATGAAAAGAGAAACATTTTCCGATGCTGACATAAATTCTGTCTTCAGATACCTGGAAGATAAGTATTTCAATGGTTACTGGGGAAATTATGATTTGAATATCGTCATTTGCCGAAAGGATTCCCCTTTGATGATCCCTGCTGAAGGCTCATCCGCATATAACTGTTTTAATTATTTTAATGAAAGGATTAAGAATGAGGGCGATTCCATAACGGACACCGGTTTCTGGTTCATACATAACCAGGCTGGCCGTGCATATTATTTTTCGAGGCTCTTTTATGAAAGCTCACCTGCACTGACAAACGGGCTGTTCATAGAGCTGATAAGTCATATTGAAACATATCTTGAGGGTTATCCGGAGCTCCTGCTTAATGAAAATCACCAGCGCTTTCCCAGGCTTCGTAATATATCATATGCAAAATATTCTGACAGCACTCTGGTGCTTAGATCAGGTGATTACCCCTTTGATAATATTATTATCCCGGAGCATTATGACAGCGAGTACAGATTCATGAAGGCAAACGGGCACAAGCAGCTGAATTATGTTCACGGAGATATGACCCTAGTCGTTATATCCAAAACTGTTACATTCCTTGACAGGATTATTACATTTGCCTATCTGTTTATAATAGTACTGCTGTTCTCCTTTATCCTTCTGCTTGTTTTTACTCCTCGTCCCGGAGACCTTTTAAGGTTTGACACCTTCAAACGCAGGCTGCAGCTGTCATTCGCAGCAGTGCTTTCCATTGTCTTTACAGTAATCATTGCAGGAGCTTTGGTGCTGAGTACTAAACAGTTCAGGGACAATCACACGAGACAGCTGCAGGAGAAAACAACCTCCATATCAATTGAGCTTGAGCATAAGCTGTCGTCAGAAAAGAGTCTTGAAGGGTGGAGTGCCGAAGATTATACATCACTTAATCAGCTTCTGGTTAAGTTCTCGAATGTCTTTATGACTGACATTAACCTTTATTCCACATCAGGATTTCTGCTGGCCACTTCCAGACCTGAAGTCTTTTCGCAGAAACTGGAAGGAAGCATGATAGATCCTGAAGCTTTCGGTATTCTTATGGAGAAAGAGAAAAACGAATATATCGGAGAGGAACAGATTGGCGGTCTGAAGTATCTTTCTTCCTATATGTCGTTTTATAATGCGGATAACAAATTGCTTGCCTATATCAATATTCCGTATTTTGCGATGCAGAACCTTCTGACAGGCGAGATATCAAACCTCGTGGTTACCCTCATCAATTTCACCCTTCTGCTGCTTATGCTGATGATGTGGCTTGCAGTATTTCTGAGTGACAGAATTACCTCGCCTCTGAAAATGCTTCAGCAGGCTATGGCCTCTGTTGAATACGGGAAAAAGAACAAGCCTATTGATTACCGCAGCAATGATGAGGTAGGTGAGCTTGTCAGGCAGTACAACAGGATGATTGAAGAGCTCGGGGACAGTGCAAACAAGCTGGCACGCAGCGAACGCGAGATGGCATGGCGTGAGATGGCAAGACAGATCGCCCACGAAATAAAGAATCCTCTTACTCCCATGAAGCTTAACGTGCAGCAACTGTTCAAATGGTGGGATGACAAGGCTCCTGATTTTTCTGGTAAGCTAAAGACTTTTACTGATAATCAGATAGAGTATATAGATAACCTCTCCAATATTGCGACAGCCTTCTCATATTTTGCCAGGCTGCCTGACCCTCAGCCAACCGAAGTTAACGTCCTTGCGCAGTTGAAAACCACCCTTGAAATGTTCGGGAATGGTGAAAACATAACTGTTACGCTTGACAGCGGCAATATCACTGAAGCTTTAGTGATGGCAGACAAAGAACATCTGAAGGGCATCTTTTCAAACATCCTGAAGAATGCGATGCAGGCTATTCCGTCAGGCAGAAAAGGGAAAATTGTTGTGAAACTTTCAACAACCATCGATAAAGTGCAGGTCAGGATAACTGATAACGGGGCAGGAATTCCGGAAGAACTAAAGACCAGGATGTTTACTCCCAATTTTACTACTAAATCGTCAGGAATGGGTCTTGGCCTTTCTATTGCCAAACGTTACGCTGAGACAGCAGGCGGGACAATAAGGTTTGAGTCAGAGCCGGATAAGGGCACTTCTTTCATTGTTGAGCTGCCACTGCTCTCTACTGTAGAGCGCAACCCCTATACTAACAGCTAGAAAAGCACGTTTAATAACATATTAAATACATATATTAGTAGGCAATATACATCAGAGATGCCCCGGAAAGTGTCTGAAATAGTCAGGTTTAGTTTTTTAGCCATTGTTTTCATTATCACAGGAGGGGGTGCGTTGCTTTCCGGCCAGACCCCACTTGTCACAGGAAATATAAACAACTACGCTAAGGTCACATCTGTTGGCCCAGGTTATGTTATCGCTGAAGACGTCACTGATTTTGCTGTTGGCGATACGGTTATGATCATCCAAATGAGTGGGGTCAGGATCAATGCTTCGACGACGCTGCCAGGCAACTACCAGAATGCGGTCGGAACCCCGGGGCGGTATGAAGTGTTGATTGTCTCAGCAATAGACGGCGGTACGAATCGGGTTTCGTTCACAAGAAATCTGCTTAATTCTTATGACGCTCTTGGGAAAGTGCAGATAATTAAAGTCCGGTCATACAATAATGCTGTGGTGAACGCAGAGCTTACATGTCAACACTGGGATTCTGCTGCCGTCAGAGGAGGTGTGCTTGCTTTCCTGGTCAAGGGAGTAATGACGCTGAATGCAGACATTAATGTCAGCAGCAAGGGGTTCATCGGAGGACGGGTGGCGCAGGGTGCAGGTTATTGCCAGACGTCAAATGATTCTATAACCTATGAATCTTATAGCATCTGGACCCAGGCATCCGGTTACAAAGGAGATGGCATTGCTTTCAGGACATCGCTCAATGAACCTCTCTATCCGGGCTTTGCCCGCGGCAAAGGCTTGAATATGACAGGCGGCGGCGGCGGAAACGGACACTTCTCCGGTGGCGGTGGAGGTTCAAATTATGGCGCCGGCAGGGAAGGTGATGTGGAAATTCCGTCATGTGCAGGATTATTGACGGGAGGCAGAGGAGGTTATTCAATTGGCCCGACAGTTCTGAGTGGCGGTGTATTCATGGGCGGCGGGGGCGGATCATCTGTGTATTTAAGTACTCCGAATACCTCGGCTGGAGGCGACGGGGGAGGAATAGTGATCATACTGGCCGATAGCATTATCGGAAACGGAAAGCTGATCTCTGCACAGGGAGGAGAACCTGACCCAAATACAGTTGCCAACGGCGGCGCTGGAGGCGGCGGCGGCGGCGGATCTGTCATTGTCAGCGCAAGATATTTTACTTCTAATCCGGTTCTCTCAGCAAACGGAGGCAAAGGCGGAAATAATAATGCTGGCCAGAATGGCGCCGGCGGAGGCGGGGGAGGAGGATTGATCTGGACAACAGGGGCTTTCCCTGGCACTGCTACCGTTGACGGAGGAATGAGCGGAACACATATCGCAGGTGACCCTGATAAGGACGGCAGTCCCGGAACCAAATGGACTAACCTGAAACTGCCTCTCAACGGGTTCCTCTTTAATTCCGTCTATTCATCCCTTACGCTGAACCAGGTTGATTCAATATGCGAAGGTATGGTGCCTCCGAAATTAACAGGTACGAGGCCGGCCGGAGGCAACGGAACATATACTTACAAGTGGCAGAGAAGCCTCAACGACAATACCTGGACAGATATATCCGGAGCTACAGGTATCGACTATACATCAGCAACACCAGAGACAGTTACAGTATGGTTCCGCAGGATTGTTGATGATGGTGCCGGTATAACAGATATCAGCAAATCAGTTCAGATTGTCGTCCATCCTTATATAACTGGTAATCTTATCGGTTCAGATACAACACTGTGTTACAACCAGGATCCCGAGGAGCTTTACCCTCTTAACAACGGCCCGGGAGGCGGTACCGGATTATTTTTCTATGCATGGGAGCAGAGTCCTGATAATTCTGCCTGGGCAAATGCTTCCGGAGCAAACTCGAATCCTAAATACGATCCCCAGGCTCTGACGGCCACTGTCTACTATCACAGAATTGTGTCTTCCGGAGCATGTACTGACATAAGCTCCCCGGTGGAAGTGACTATCCTGCCGTCAATAACAGGAAATAATATTCAGGCTGACCAGACAATATGCCAGGGTTCTGTCTTTGCTAACCTTACCGGTGACACCCCCGGAGGAGGAGCATCACCCTCTTATACCTATCAGTGGATGAGCAGCCCAGATAATTCGACATGGTCGAATGCTGCCACGCCCAACAGCGGTATTAATTATGACCCCCAGAACGATGCCCCGTCAACAACCTATTACAGACGTACTGTCTATAGCGGCCTGAACAACACATGCCAGTCAGTAAGCACCCCGGTGCAGCTGATATGCCATCCATCAATAACCAACAACAATATAAGCGCCGCACAGACAATTTGTGAAGGTTCAGCACCCGCAACCCTTGACGGAACAGTTCCCTTGAACGGTGCCGGAGCAGGATCGTATACTTATGTGTGGAGGAACAGCATTAACGGCACTACATTTAATGATATCTCCGGAGTCATCACAGAGGATTTCCCGGGTATACCACTGACGGTGAACACATGGTACAGGCGTGTCGTCAACTCATCGGTCTGCACAAGCACCAGCAATGACATCATAATCACTGTTGACCCTAAGATCACTGCATTCCAGATCGGGATGGGAGCTCAGGGGCATGACACAATTTCTGCAGGCAGTACTCCGGCCATTTTGACCGGAACACCGACGGGAGGTCTGGGAACGTATGCATTTGCATGGGCATCATCGACTGACAATGTCAGTTTCACTGACCTGGCCACAACGACTGAAACTTACCAGCCGGGGGCGCTTTCCGCGACAACGTGGTTCAGAAGAACGGTAACTTCAGGGGTATGCTCAGAGAGCTCAACTTTCAAAATCACTGTTCTGCCGCTGATAACCGGTAACACAATCACTGCTGACCAGACAGTCTGCAACACCAGAACACCTGCTTCTCTTACAGGTAACTCTCCCCTCGGCGGTGACGGCAGGTACAGGTACCTCTGGGAGAAAAAAGATGCCTCTTCTCCTGACTGGGTGAGCGCTGAAGGAACAAATAATGTGTCAAATTACCAGCCTCCTCTTCTGGATGGAACATCGCTGTTCAGACGCAATGTCTGGTCAGGTGAGAACAACTGTTGTTCATCAGTGTCTCCTGCGATCACAATTACAGTAGACATAATGCCTCAGAACATAACCGCCGGCCCTGACACAGAGCTTTTGCCTTACCAGTTTGCAGCTAATCTCCAAGGAAGCTTTGACGGCACAGGAACATCAACATGGAGTTATATTTCAGGTAGGGGAGATCCTGAATTTGAGGACCCGTCAGTCAGAAATACGGCAGTGCGCAAACTTGGCTTCGGACTGAACGTGCTTGAATTCAGTGTCTCGAACAACACCTGTGTTGCTGACCCTGATGAAGTCACTCTCACTGTCCCGGATCTCACAATACCTCAGGGTGTCACTCCGAACAACGATGGCATAAATGATTATTTCAATATTGCAGGACTGGAGTTTACTCATAATGAACTTGTTATTATAAATACGGGCGGCGCAATTGTCTACAAAACAAATGATTACAGGTCTGACGACCCTCTTAATGCCTGGACAGGTCTCGATCTTAACGGGAAGGAGGTCCCGGAAGGCACATATTACTTTCTGCTCACCATCAACGGTGCTGTTGATATCAGCATTCCTGATTATGTAGCACATATAAGTGGTTTTGTAGTTCTGAAAAGATAGCATGAAGCGAAGAGCATACATATTATTTGTTTTTGTTTTTATGCTTCAGGCATTGGTGTCCGCACAGCAGACACCAATCACCAGCCAGTACCTCACAAACGGCCTCGTGATCAATCCCGCCTATGCCGGTACACGCGGAGCTCTCAGTGCCAACATTTCATACCGCAAACAATGGGCACGCATTGTCGGTGCACCCCAGTTCCAGAACCTCTCCCTTCATAGCCCCGTAAATAAAAAAGAGAAGGTCGCCTTGGGACTCGTTGCTGAATACGTTACCTACGGAGTGACCAAAGATGTAGGCATCTATGGGTTCTATGCCTACAACGTTCATTTAGGCGGCGGCAAGCTGTCAATGGGGGCAAAAGGAGGGGTCGATTTCTCCAATATAAATTATAATGACCTTAAGTTTCCTGACGGAAATCCACCTGACCCGCTACTGATGAACAATAGTAAATATCCTCCTCTTCCGAATTTCGGTGTAGGGTTCTACTATTATACCGACAAGTTCTTTGCCGGACTCTCAGTACCGTCAATACTCACTTACCAGAGTGATGAACTGGATGAATCCAAAGTCTCTCCCAATTTCAGGATGTTTAAAACCTATTTCTCCGCAGGAGTCCTTTTAAGATTCACCGACGCATTCAAGGTCAAGCCTTCTATGCTGCTGAGGTACTCAATGTCAGAACCTCTGGAGATTGATCTGAATGCGAACTTTATAATTGCGGATCTCGTATGGATAGGGGGTTCATACAGGATTGCTGAAAAGGCTGCCGTGGCCCTTCTTGACCTGCAGGTGACTCCGCAGCTTAAGATAGGGTACTCATATGACTATCAGCTGGGCCACCTGACCAACTACACGTCAGGAACCCATGAGGTATCATTAAGATATGAATTTGAATTTTCGGTAAGTGCAACTTCGCCAAGGTATTTCTGATATATGAGGAGGCATATAACATATACGACTGTAATCTTCATAATTCTTCTGACCTTTCCTGCAGGCCTGAGAGGTCAGGCAAAAGGTGCCTTCGAGGTTTACCGTATGCCGGAACTGTCATCAGGCTCTGATGACATGGCCCCTGTGATAATGAGTGATGGGATACTTTTCTGCTCGAACAGAAAAGTCAATCCTTTTCTGACAAAAAAGAACCTTGAGGGAATAAGGCTTTATGGACTCTATTTTGCACCATTTAATGAGGAAGGGAAACCGGGAAAACCGGTACTTTTCGCCCCGAACCTTGCCAAGGATGCGAACATAGGACCTGCATCAGTCACGTCCGATGGCAATACCCTTTATTTCACCAGGAATTACCTGGAGGGGAGAAAGCTCAAAAAGACCGATTCAAATAAACTCGGTATATTCACGGCAAAACGCAACGGTTCTCAATGGACGGATATTCAACCTTTTGAATATAATGATCCTGCGTATAACCTTTCTTATCCTTTTGTATCGGCAGACGGCAGATACCTGTTCTTTTGCTCCGATATGCCAGGCACTCTGGGGAAATATGATATTTTTATGTGTGAGAATACTGACGGCAAATGGACAAAACCGGTGAACCTCGGCAACACTGTAAATTCGGAAGCGGCTGAATTATATCCCTTTCTACACAGCTCAGGAAGACTGTATTTCACCTCTGACCGCCCCGGAGGTTTTGGTGGTCTTGATATATGGTATACAAGGCTGGCATTTGGTTCATGGACCAAGCCGGTGTTGCTCGATGAACCGATTAACTCTGAAGCTGATGATTTTGCTTTCTATGCTGTTCAGGGCAGGTATGAAGGTTATTTTTCATCAAACCGCCGCAAAGACGGTGACGATATTTACAGATTCGCCACCACGATCATTCGATGGTCAGTATGCGATACCCTAAAGAAAAACAACTATTGCTATGAATTCATTGATGAGAATGCCCTGAAAAATGACACAATGGATACTAAGTTCAGATGGGAGTGGACCTTCGGAGACGGGGCAAAGGCTGATGGTGTAACTTCTGAACACTGTTACACCGGCCCCGGGATTTATGATATCAGCCTTGATATTGTTAACCTTATTACCGGCGGTATAGAGAAGCGCCAAGCTTCTTATCAACTGGAAATAACTGATGTTGAGCAGCCAGTCATATCTTCGCCTGAAACGATAAAAACTGGAGAGGCCCTTGTTCTTAATGCAGCAGAAACCAATCTTCCCGGCATGGATGTTGCCAGGTATTACTGGAACTTTGGTGATGAGACTGCTTCTTCAGGACTGGAGGTGTCAAAGGTTTATTCGTTGCCAGGAAAATATAATATACAGCTTATTGTAAGTTCAAAACCGGGAGCGGGAGGTGTTGTGCGTGAGGTTTGTGTCTGCAAGGACATAGAGGTTATCGCTAACGGAAATTGATTATTTTTGCGTACGAAAATGAGAGAAACCCGGTTTATACACATTTTTATTCTTATTCTTCTGCTGACCTTTTCTTTCAGGGTCAACAGCCAGGAAGTTCCGGGTCCGGATGAGAATATTCCTTTTCTGATAACCTTCGGACCTGCAGGAAGAGTAACGTCTTGGGGAGACGATGACTTTTCACAGACATTCTTCTTTACAGTTCCAAAAGATTACAAGGATCCTTTCTATATCAGGATCTATGATGCTGACATCGGGGGCAAGACAGATGAGTTAAACAACTTCTGGAATACCAGGATGGTTTATTCTGTTTATGGCGGCAAAGGGTGTTACACTGACCCTGATGCAAAGGGTATTACCCCGGGAGGTAACTACAAGAGCGGAACGTTGCTTGCAACCAGGACCTTCGGTATGGATAACAAGCTTGACGAAAGGTGGTTTACATTCGGACCTTTCAATCCGGCAGACGGTGAATATTATCCGAAGTTTTCCAGCAATGTTTTCAAAATAATATGTGACGGTATCTCCGGCGATGACGGCAATCTTTACAGGTATTTCCTCTCGCGGAGGTCCGATGCCAACGTACCCATCCAGGGAGCGAATGCCTTTACTTACGAATACACATTCAGGATGTGGAACAACAATGACACTTCATTCGTTTCGCACATATACCCTTACATTGACAGCGGATGTATCTATATAAAGCAGAGAAACTTTGACTGGGATAATGACGGTGATTTTGTTGTCGTTTCCGTTGAACGAAAAGGACAATCCCTGCCATTGTCAGGTGAAGACCAGTGGACTGAGTCGCGGATGCCCATTCTTGACGCAGAGATAGGCAAGTCCCTTGATTTCAGGTTTTATAAGAAAAAGGGCGATTTGGTAAAAAACAACAACGTGGTAATGTCTGTTGAGAACCAGTACGGTGAGAACCTTCAGTTCTTCAGCGCACCTATCGGCGGTGTCCCTGTATATAAGCCAAGGATAAAGGTCATCCCTAAAAAATAAGCATGGTCAGGAGCATAAGCGTCTTAATTACAGCACTTTGTTTAAGCCTGTTACAGGTGCTGATACCGTTTCAGGCCCAAGCACAGACATACAGTTACTTAACCTACGATCAAAACACCGGCTTACCGGGCGATTATCTCAGCGTGATCGAACAGGATCACGGCGGATTTCTGTGGGTTGGACTTGAGTCAGGCTTATTCAGGTACGATGGCTTCGAATTCCATCCGATGTTATTGGCTGACACCCTCTCAAAAGCATACCCCAACGCACTTTATTGTGACAAAAAAGGAACCTTGTGGATAGGCCTGACAGACGGTTCGGTCTTTATCTGGAACAATGGAGGCTCGCTTGTAAGAAAAGGTGAAATACAGGCAGACAAAATTAACCGTATTACTGAAGGTCCCGACGGCAGAATATGGATTGTCACCCAGACACGGGGAATTTATGTAGCGGATGCCGGAACCGGTGAAAAGGTGAGTAAAATATCAATGCCGGAAGGCCTCGTGGTCTTCGATATCTCTTTTTCAGGAAAGGACTCTCTGATTGCTGCCACACAGGATAATCTGCATCTGTGCAGGATAGCAGGGGACGAAGTTGTAATCACACATTCATTCCCTGAGCTTGAATATACATGGGTTCAGACAGTGACAAAACCTGATGAAAATCACTGGGCTGCAGGTACTGACGGCGCCGGTCTTTTCCTGATAAAACGGATCAATGGTGTAATGACAGCTTCCGCAGTCACTAATCCAGCATTTGACGGTCTGCGAATACCGGCGCTTATAGCTGGCCCTGGACGGTCTTTGTTTGTCGCTACCCGCGAGGCAGGCGTGATCAAGGCTGAGTTCAATGAGGATTTTTCTTCCGTTACCCAATCCGGAGCATATAATGCACTCTCGGGTCTGGCTGAAAATGATATTAAGACTATTTTCAGGGACCGTGAAGAAAACCTGTGGATAGGTCTCTTCAGCCATGGCCTCGCTGCAGTCACAACCAATGCTTATTCGTTTTATACACCTTCTCCTGATAAAGAAATAAACTTCATCGGTGAATCGCAGGGTAAAATTGTTATGGGCACAAGGAATGGACTTTACGATTTTGATGCAGCTACCGGCAACTTCACAAATTTCCATGAACTGAACAGGAAGACGGGAGGTTCAGGCATTATCTCCTGGAGCACTGATGACAAGGGAAATATCTGGATAGGAACACTTAGTAACGGGCTCTTCCAGATGAACAGCAAGGGTGAGGTCAAACAGTTCTACCGCGCTCAGAATCCTGCACTCAACCGTATCAACTCGCTTGCCATCGATGAAGATAATATTTGGCTTGCTACTCTTAACGGAGTGGTACTGCTTGACAGGGAGACAGGAAAACAGAAAGCGGGTTACACCACATGGGAGATGCTTCCGCATAACAATATCTCGCAGGTGGTCTCAACAAGAAACGGAGAGGTGCTTGTTGCCACCGAGACAGATAAGCTCTGCTATATCCATATTACAGGAGGAGTAAGGACCGAAGGCCTCGTAATGGAAGGAGTAATGCGTAACAGGATACAGAGTATATCGGTGTCTCCTGGAGGAAAAATATGTGCCGGCACGCTGGGAAACGGATTATTTCTTTTCAGCGGTGACAGCCTGTTCAATTTTACGGAAGCTGACGGACTGATGTCAAACTACTGCTACAGCACCCTCATAGCCTCCGACGGAAGGATCTGGACAGGTCATGAAAAGGGTTTTTCCGTTATTAATCCTGCCGCACTGTCAATCAGGACTTTCGGTAGTGATTTTGGAGTCCGGGGCGACTGCCTTGCCAATGCAATTGCAGAAACGTCTGATGGCTCTGTGTACGTCGGAACCACTGAAGGTATTGTAGCTTTCAATCCGGTCATGGAGCAAAAAATCACAATTCCGCCTCAGGCGGGAATTATCTCGGTAGTGATCAACAATACCGAATACCCTTACCGCGAGTCTTACAACCTGCCTTACAGGTCATCATACACTGTCGAGGTTAATTACGCAGGCATCTTGCTCAGGGACCCGCAGAATGTCATTTTCAGAACGAAGTTAGAAAATTTTGATG
>JADGPV010000158.1 GCA_017882245.1 Bacteroidales bacterium
GTCCAGGTTGATTTTTCAAGAAAGTCGGCTGTTTTTCTTACACCCATGGACTGACCGGCAGACGTAAAGTTTGCTGCCAGGCCGCCTCCCTTTGAATTCTGCACCAGCACCACCATAATCACAAGTACGCACGCAATAAGCGCCAGAATTGAAACAAAAATATAAATGCCCATTGTTTATCTATTTAATTAAATCCTTAATCTTTTCAATACGGCCTGCAAAGTAAGCACTTTTTTCCGGAAATTGCAAAGAGAGCTTTTCATAAATATTTATCGCCCTGGTATAGTACCCCTGGTTAATGTAGATCTTTGCAAGTGTCTCGGTTATAAACCTGCCCTGCTCTTCCGTGCCTGGCTCTGACAGGTCCTTCACCGGCTGATTCTCTGCCAGCGGTATCCTCTCAAGGGTCGGTCTGCTCTGTATGAACCTGTCTATCAGATCCTGAGGTGTCAGTTGTTGTGCCTGCTCAGAAACCGGAGATTCATTGTCTGTAACAAGCTCCAGCAGTTCTTCACCTGCAGGTTCCTGTTCCGTTATGTCGCTCGTGACAGGAACTTCAGTGTCCGGTTCAACCAATGCTTCAATCTCTGATACTTCAGTATCCGGTGCAACCACTGCTTCAATCCCTGGTACTTCAGCATCTGGTGCAACCAATGCTTCAATCTCTGGTACTTCAGTATCCGGTGTAATCACTGCATCAATCTCTGGTACTTCAGTATCCGGCGTAATCACTGCTTCAATCTCTGATACTTCAGCGTCCGGTGTAACCACTGCTTCAATCTCTGATACTCCAGTGTCCGGTGCAACCACTGCTTCAATCTCTGATACTTCAGCATCCGGTGCAACCACTGCTTCAATCTCTGATACTCCAGCATCCGGTGCAACCACTGCTTCAATTTCATGCACTTCTTCCGGCAATGAGGACAGTTCTTCAAGCCTTGCCTCAATCTCTGCCATAAGCTCTTCCCGTGTACGCCAGGCTGATCCTTCAGTGGCAGAAGTCTCTGCCTCTGTGGCAGGTGTGACCTCCATTTGTGCAACTTCCTCATGAACTGCTTCCTCCTGAAAGGTCTCCTGATCAACCGCCTCCTGCACTACTTCTTCATGCGGGGTTTCCGTTTGTGCAACCTCTTCCGGTGGAGCGACTAGCGCCTGTGCAACCTCCTCGTGCGAAAATTCCTCGTGCGGAACTTCCTCTTGTGCAACTTCCTCTTGTGCAACCTCCTCGTGCGGAACTTTCTCTTTCTCAGCCTCAGCAGCCGGCTGCATAAAAAGATAATGATAAAGCACCTCCCTGTCAGAAACAGAGAGTGCTGACGCTTTCAGCTGTGTGTCAAACCTGATATCAGCATTCTCCTTCAGACCGCGCAAAAGTAACATGTGAGCGGAATGAAACCAGGGAAAGAGAACGGTCAGTTCTCTCAGTCCTTCGAGATCACCCGGGCCGGGAAGGGCGCCGCCGGCAATGAACCGGTTGAATTCATTCCTGTTCATGTGTAAGTGTCACCAGTTGACAAAAGCTCTGTTAAAGATATCTTCAATCAGCATCTTTGAAATCTCTTCTGTAAGATTGGCCTCAACGGCACTAAGATCCAATGCGCTGTCGTAATCCTGATACCTTGTGAAAGTCTGCTCATAACTAAGGTCAGGATCAACATTATTGACATACCTGACCTTGACAGTGATGGAAAAACGGTTCATGGCAGCCTGTTCATTACCACTGACTGTTAAAGGCTGTGTTCTATAGTCAGTAATGTCACCCTCAAAGCTGACATCACCTCCTGATGTTACCATTTCAAGGTTGGTCTGTGACTTGCACATATCCATCAGTGCATCGGTCAGTTTCTGTGTCAGTCCCGGCTGAACAAGGCTGGCCCTGTTCTGGAAGGTCGCAACGCTGAAGGTCTTGACTGCAGGCGAAATGGATGCCCCGGTGAACTTGTATGATACTTTTACTCCGCAGCTCTCTGCCATGATAAGGAGAACCACAGGTAGCAATATCCCGGCAAGTTTATGCTTCAAGACCATACTCCTTTATTTTCCTGTATAAAGTTCTCTCTGAGATACCCAGCTCAGCTGCAGCCAGCTTTCGCTTGCCATTGTTCTTGTCAAGAGCTTTTTTTATCAGCTCCTTCTCCCTGTCAGTGAGTGAGAGGGATTCCTCAACCACCTCCTCAGTATCCTGTATATCAACCCTTTCCCGGGGCGTACCGAAACTGACCGGTACAGGTCGCACAGGTTCAATGGTCTCTTTTTGCATGACATTGTCATTGAAGAGATTACGTACTGCCCTGGCGCCAGTTTCAGTGAGGTTGTTAACTTCTCCTCCTGAGCTGAGCATTTCATAAACAAGGTTCTTCAGATCATGCATATCACTTTTCATATCAAAAAGAACCTTGTAGAGTATTTCCCTTTCCGAGCTGAAGCCTTTGTCTTCCACGCTTCTGACGGGCACCGGAAGACGTCCGCTCTGGAAATCGGGAAGATAATGTGTAAGCATTACAGCTGTCACCTCACGGTCCTGCTCAATCACTGAAATCTGCTCTGCTATATTTTTAAGCTGCCGTACATTACCCGGCCAATAGTAATTCAACAGCATCTCCCTTGCCTGGCTGTCGGGTCTGATGGCAGGCATACGGTATCGTTCAGCGAAGTCAACCGAGAATTTGCGGAAGAGAAGAATGATATCCTCACCTCTTTCACGCAATGGCGGCACACGCACTGGCACTGTATTAAGCCTGTAGAACAGGTCCTCACGGAACCTTCCCGATGCGACCGCATTAACAATATCGATATTTGTGGCTGTTATTACCCTGACGTCGGTCTTCTGAACCTTTGAGGAACCCACCCTGATAAACTCACCGGATTCGAGTACCCTTAGAAGCCTCACCTGGGTTGAAAGAGGCAACTCTGCCACCTCATCAAGAAATATCGTGCCTCCGTTGGCGACTTCAAAATAACCTTTTCTGCTGTCTGTTGCGCCGGTAAAAGCCCCCTTTTCATGACCAAAGAGTTCTGAATCAATCGTACCCTCAGGAATTGCACCGCAGTTGACCGCTATATAAGGGCCATGCTTTCGCAGGCTGAAGTTATGTATCACCTGGGGAAACACTTCCTTGCCGGTACCGCTCTCGCCTGAGATGAGCACAGAGAGGTCAGTAGGGGCTACCTGCACAGCAATGTCAAGTGCCCGGTTCAGCCCTTCATTATTACCGATGATACCAAATCTCTGCTTTACGCTCTGTAATTCCGTCATCAAATTCCAATGAACTGCGAATTTACGACTTTTTTGGATTATGTTAAAGTCGTTCCCTTAGTAAAATGAAGCCATTTAGAACCCGGTGCAGACCCGCCTAAAAATCTTGAAAAAACAGAGAAAAGGCTGAAACAGAGAGACAATACTTAAACTATTGCAGCTTATTATTGTTATTATCACTGAGTAGGTAACATTAAGAAAAATGAATGCTGGAAGCAGAACATATTCCATTAAGGACTTGGAAAACAACTGTGGCATAAAAGCCCACACTATCAGGATGTGGGAGAAGAGATACGGAATACTCACGCCCGAAAGAAGCATTTCGAACATAAGATATTATACCGAAGAAGAACTTAAAAAACTCATCACAGTCTCAATACTTAACCGCAATGGTCTGAAGATTTCAAAGATTGCACGAATGAGTGACAATGACCTGCTGCATGAAGTACTTAAGAATGGTTCAGGGGATGAAACTGGTGATGGTACCTTCAAACCGGGTGAGCTTATAATTTCAGCGCTGAGGTTCAGCGAGGAAGAGTTCAGGGAGAGGCTGAACCTCTTTGTACAGGAAAAAAGTATGAGGGAAGCTTATATCGAGGTGTTTTACCCACTGATGCAGAAGGCAAAGGCATTATGGCTGACTGGCTGCATCTCAAGACCGCAGGAACAGTTTATCAGGCATGTGATCAGGACAA
Organism: Bacteroidales bacterium; assembly: GCA_017882245.1. Classification (GTDB taxonomy): domain Bacteria; phylum Bacteroidota; class Bacteroidia; order Bacteroidales; family VadinHA17; genus SR-FBR-E99. The sequence goes on from JADGPV010000158.1 coordinate 3,952, forward strand.
TGATTGTATCAGAAGATATGGTCACTGACACGCACCTTTCGGGCGAAAGCGCTGCAATCATCAATCTGGGTGATAATGAGGCGGAAAATAATCTTGTATTTCTTAAATACCTCCTCAGGAAAAGAGGGATTGACGTCGTTTACACGGAAAGTACACTCCCGGCAGCAGACATAAGTGGAATACATTCAGTAAAGCCCTTTAATATCCTGGTTGTCAATGTGCCGGCTTCGGAGCCTGATGATGAGGTAAAAAGATTCTGCCGCTCATTGGTCGGTGAGTTGAAGCTGAGGAAAGTGCTGGTCACCGGAAGATATGACAGCAGCGGAACATGGAGCAGCGGCAAAACAGAAGCTGTCTGTTCTCCTGCCGGGCTGGCAGAATGGGCAGACAGTCTCTGATTTAAACAGTTAGAAAGACCAGCAATTTTTTACAGCATCCCCTTGAAATATGTCTCCTCGGAAGAGAGGTCAATGAAGGGCGCTTTTGCCTTCAGTTCGGCTATTCTGCCAAGCATTGCAGAAGCAAATTTAGCTGCCTCCTGCTTCCCGCCGGTAATGCGGTGGGCCATCGCCCTGGTGATCCTTGCTGCCTCATTCCATAAGCGGAGAGCAGGACTGTCAAAAAAGACAGAGGAGAATTTTTCCCAGACATAGTCGATTGCCGTTTCTGAGGGGTGGACCATATCGGAACCGTAATACCTGTAATCGCGGAGATCATCCATGAATATCTCGTAAGCAGGGAAATATCCCTCAACGGAAGGATGGGCCAGCAGCTCCTCGACAGCAAGGAGAAGGTGAGCCTTGCTGACCTGGTTTGCATGGGCCCCTTCACTCAGATGGCGGACAGGACTGACAGTGAACCATATTCTTAGTCCGGAATTAATTTCCGCGAGGCGGTCAAGCGTTTCAATCCATCTTGTAGCTATCTCCGATGAGGCCGCCTGCCTGCGTTCAAAAAGCGAGGACGGCAGTTTATGACAGTTGGCCACGATGGCTCCGCTTTCCCTGAGGGTATAGATATAGGAGGTACCGAATGTAACAAAGAGAAACGATACCCTGCGAATGAATTCAGAGGCTGCACGGCTTACATCGTTCAGTCGTCCGATAAGAACATCACGGTCATACGACGAGAAGGCCGTATGATGATCAAGGCTCATATAACGGTTCTGGTAGAGGTAGATATCCTTTTCTGTGTACCGGTGTGATGCTGCGAACCTGTCAAGAGCACCTGCCACAGAAAAAGGATTGAAGAGAGTACCATGCGGGTTTGTCATTACGTCAAGCTTGCCGGAGGCAAGCCTGTAGCCTATCTCATTCGCAAAACACGAGCCCAGAAACATTAACGGGGTGCTGAAGGTGATCTTGCCGGGTGAAACCGGAAGGGGTACTTCAGTTCGCAGTTCCATCTTACCTATTATAATAATGTTTCAATCCATTCAATGATGAAGTCAAAATGATCATCCCTGACGAGATCATTGTGAAGCTCATGATACCCTCCGTCCCAAAGCTTCAGCGTTGCTTTGGGGGCAGCCGCAGCGACCTCCATTGTTGCTGCAGCCGAGGTTATCCTGTCATCCCTTCCGTGAACAAGCAGCAGCGGCAGGGTGATTTCTGAAGCACGGCTAAGTATCTCCTTTCCGGCATCAGTTATAGAACCAAAGATCCCTGCTGAGATTGTACCATATACCAGTGGATCGTTCCTGTAGGATTCCACCACTTTCGGATCACGGGAAAGATCCTCCGTTTTTAGTCCTGATGGCTGTGTCATTCCCGGCATAATCTTACTCACTACTGAGGCAATCAGCTTTTTGATCCTGGGAGGCTCATAAGCCAGTCTTATCCAAGGTGATGTAACAATAGCACCCCTCAAATCAGGTTTTCTTTGGATCAGATAGTCAAGCACGATACCGCCACCGAGGCTGTGGCCATAAATAAACTGAGGGACACGCGGCAGCTCGGCAGCAATGTCTTTTATCATTATGTCGATTGTGTCATACAATACCTCAAACCGTGGCATAACCCCGCGCCTGCCTTCGGAATTGCCGTGACCCGGAAGATCAAATGCTCTCAGCGAGACACCTTCTTCATTAAACTTTGCGGCCCAGTCGTGGTATCTGCCGGCATGCTCTCCAAAGCCATGCACCAGAAGTATGATTGCCTTGGGTTTATCTGTAGTTTTAAAATTATAAACGGCTGTCTTGCCCGAAGGGTATTCTTTAAGTTCCATTTGTTGTTTTTTGTAAAGATAACGAAAAGATAAAATGAGACAGGTCACCCCCAAGAGAAGGGATTTTTAAATGTGATAGAAATGATAAAAATACCTCCTTGTCCTAATTTAGACATATATATCGTTTTAGCTTAATTATCAATCATATACTATTTAGAATTTATCTAATTTAAGATCAGAATTTCATAATAAAAGATATTCGGATTTGCATATCTTTAA
>JADGPV010000159.1 GCA_017882245.1 Bacteroidales bacterium
ACAGAACCTGCATTCTGGACGACAACGGTATGGTGAGGCCGTATGTACTTGAAGCTCAGAAAAAGGGTATCCGCTTTGATGTCGGTCATGGAGGGGCTATGTTCCACTTCTCCGTGGCAGTGCCGGCTCTCAAACAGGGTTTTTTGCCCAATTCCTTCGGAACTGACCTTCATCGGTTCAGTATGAATTCCGGTATGAAAAATATGCTCGACATTATGTCAAAATATTTAAATATGGGAATGACAGTGGAGGATATTATATTCCGGGCCACGTGGAATTCTGCAAACTCAATTAAGAGACCTGATCTGGGACAGCTGAGTGAAGGAGCAGATGCGGACCTTGCCGTATTGAGCGTCAGAAAGGGAAACTTTGGCTTTGTTGATGCCGGAGGGGCAAGAATGGCGGGTGACCGCAAATTTGAAGCTGAAATGACCATACGTGCAGGCAAGATAGTATGGGATCAGAATGGCCTGGCGGCACGCGACTGGACAAAAAAATAGGGTCCACACCTGCAGGAAACATGAAACAACGGTTTCACATTGCTTATAATTGATTCATTTATTAATATATTTATCCAAATTAAAATAAATTGTTATGGAACGCAGAGATATACTAAAGAGTCTGACACTTTTACCATTCGCCGGAAGCTTACTTCCCCTGGAGTCTATACTTTCCGGACAGAAAGGTCCGCTTACAGCCGGACCAAATATTTACCAGTCAATCGGCGTCGAGCCTGTAATCAATTGTGTTGGCACATATACGATTATAGGGGGATCCCTTGAAAGGCCGGAGGTAGTGGCTGCCATGCATTCTGCATCAGGTTTTTTTGTGCAATACGATGAACTTGCATTTGGAATAGGACAGAGGCTAGCTGATCTGACCGGAGCTGAGTGGGGTATGGTGTCTGCAGGTTGTGCAGCTGGCATAAAGCACGTTACCGCCGCATGTATCACCGGAGGGAACCCTGAAAAGCTTATCAGGATCCCGGATCTCTCAGGCTTTGATAAAATTGAGGTGGTTATACCAAGGAGTTCAAGAAATGCTTACGACCACGGAATACGCAACATCGGCGTAAGAATAATCACTGTGGATACAATTGAAGAACTTGAAAATGCATTGAACGGGAGCACAGCTATGGTTTACCTTATGGCGAGTGATGAGACTGAGCCCGGTCAGCCATTTTCTCTGGAGAAAGTTGCCGCATTAGCGGGAAAGAAAAACATTCCTGTGCTGATTGATGCTGCTGCTGAAGACCTGACATTGCCAAACATACATCTTAAGAGAGGAGCATCAGTGGTAGCGTACAGCGGTGGAAAAGCACTCTGTGGTCCTCAGTGTGCAGGACTTTTGCTGGGAAGGAAAGACCTGCTGCTTTCGGCCTGGCAGGCAAGTTCACCGCATCACGGCCCAGGGCGAGACAATAAGGTCGGGAAGGAAGAGATGCTTGGCATGCTGGCTGCAGTTGAATCATGGGTAACGCGCGATCATGTTGAGAAGATGAAGATCTGGCATAGCTACCTTGAAACAATTTCAAAAAGAGTATCAACAGTAAAGGAAGTTACCTGTTCAATCAGGGAACCCGAGGGGCTCTCCAATCACAGTCCTTCACTGGTAATTACATGGAATCCCGACAGTTTAAATATTAATGGCCCGGATGTACAGGAAAGCCTTGCAACCAAACAGCCAAGGATCGCTGTTCACAGCAACTGGCTTAATGATTCAGGAAATACTTCTGTTACAATTTCATCGGGGCAAATGCAGCCTGGCAATGATAAGGTTGTTGCAGACAGGATCGTTGAAATACTCACGCAGAAGAACACTAAATCAAAGGAGATGGCAGCCCCGGTTGCAAACCTCTCCGGCAGGTGGGATGTAAATGTTGAATTTTACAGCAGCAAGAGTCAGCACACCTTTTTTATTGAACAGGATGGCAACTGGATCAAGGGATCTCACAAAGGAGATTTTTCAATGCGTGACATGGTCGGCATTCTTGATGGCGATCAGGTTAAGCTTAGCAGTGCTGACAGGCATGTTGCTGATAACATTCCCTTTATATTCTATGGAACGGCTTCAAATGATAAGATGTCCGGACAGATATTTATGGGTGAGTACATCAGGGCAAGTTTTACAGCAACCCGTCACGAACAGAAACCGGCACACAGACCAATAAGAGTACCAAAAGGGCAGCCCCTTGCAACCTGATTCCTGATGTCTGAAGACTGTTTTTCTAAGAGTGATAATATTTTAACAAATATTAAGTTTTACTGAAACAATAAGGTTATATTATTGTTTATTTTTGAACCTTATTAAAATTTCAGTTTTATTTGGTTATTACAGTTTTAACGAATGGGGAGTTTGAAATGATTTATGTCATTCCGGTATTCGGATGATAGGAGGAGAGTGAACTGTTATTTTGAAAATCAGGATAAAAAATGAAAAGGCGTGATTTTATAAGAGTATCTTCCGCAGCAGGTCTTTTAGGACTTGTAGGACCGGGGTATGAGGCGTTTGCAGGGGGTGAATCAAAAGGTATCGAAGGATTTGACCTTCATCCTTTCATTAAGGAACATCCTGAAGCTGTTTTCATAAATCTTACTTCAGTAAAGGATAAGAGCGACAGCAAGGCTATTTATGATGCAGCCTTCAAGCTGGCAAATGAGATGTTTGTTAAAACAAGCAAGGGAGAGGGTTATCCGAATTCGACCAAAGTTACAGTTAAGCCCAACTGGACATGCAGCGGATACAATAATAAAGATCATTTATCACAGATCGGAATAAACACGGATCTTAATTTTATTGAAGGGTACATGAATTCGGTAAAGGCAAAGGGGCCTAAGGAATTCTATCTCAGGGAATGTGCATGTCCGCAGATGTGGGAAGCCAATGGATGGACAGGTATGGCCAAACGGAATAATTTCGACCTGACTGACCTTTCATCAAAGGATTACTGGGATCTTGGGGATCAGATTCTTTTCAAGAAGGTAGAGGGTGGAAATGTCTTCAAAGAGATTGGTTTTATGGCACCAATGAACGCAGAAGGAACATTTCTGATCAATATTGCAAAGTTTAAGGCTCACCAGATGGGAATTACGGGTGCCATCAAGAATGTTCAGGGAATCACAGGCCATAAATTCCACCAGTTCTGCGGCGGACACTTTGATATCTTCAAATCGTATGATAAACGTTACCATCAGTTCTTCCACGATGATTATATGCAACGGGTGGCGACACTTCACAAAAAGCATATGGAGGCCGGTATACCACGATGGGACACCAAGATGGACAGGCCACCTTACGGGGGAGGTGTTTTTATGGAGCAATGGGTGCAGCGAATGATTGACTCCTATAGCGTAACTCCGGTAGGGATCCATATTGTGGAAGGTGTTTACGGCCG
>JADGPV010000160.1 GCA_017882245.1 Bacteroidales bacterium
ACGTTCATTCTGCGGATTGAATGACCATCGCAACCTTGAACTTTCGGTGAAGTACGCCCGCGAAGCCGGCATGATCTCACAGGCGGCACTGTCGATAACCTCCTCCCCTGTTCACACCAATGATTATTACATGGGGGTGGTCGACAAAGTGGTTGAATACGGCGCTGACGAGATATGTCTTAAAGATATGGCCGGCGTGGGCAGACCGGCTACCCTCGGCGAACTGGTGAAGAAAATCAAGACCAAATATCCCGGCATAATAGTACAGTATCATGGTCACAGCGGCCCCGGAATGTCTGTTGCATCAATGCTTGAGGTGGCAAGGGCAGGAGCTGATTACCTCGACGTTGCCATGGAGCCTCTCAGCTGGGGAATGGTTCACCCCGATGTCATTGCAATACAGGCAATAATGAAGGACGCAGGATTTGATGTACCTGAAATTAACATGGACGCCTACATGAAGGTCAGGTCGCTGACACAGGAGTTCATCGATGATTTCCTGGGATACTTTATTGATCCGAGGAATAAACTGATGACATCGCTGCTGATCGGATCGGGACTGCCTGGTGGCATGATGGGAAGCATGATGGCTGACCTCAAGGGAGTTCACCAGGGTATCAACTCCGCACTGAAGGCAAAAAACAAACCTGAGCTCTCAGAAGATGAACTTGTTGTATGGCTCTTTAAAGAGGTCGGACATATATGGCCCATGATGGGTTACCCTCCCCTTGTGACACCATTCAGCCAGTACGTAAAGAACGTGGCACTAATGAATATCGTTTCGCTGGTCAACGGCAAAGACCGGTTTGCAATGATAGATCCCAATACCTGGGATATGATTCTTGGGCGCGCAGGCAAACTGCCCGGACCGCTGGCCCCTGAGCTCATCGAGCTGGCTAAACGTGATGGGAAGGAGTTCTACGAAGGCACTCCTCAGGATAACTATCCCGACGCACTCGATACCTACCGTAAAGAGATGGAAGATAACAAATGGCCTGCAGGTAAGGATGACGAGGAGCTGTTCGAACTGGCAATGCATGACCGGCAGTACCGGGACTACAAATCGGGAGTGGCCAAGACCCGCTTCGAGAAAGAGGTGGAGGACAGAAAAGCTGAGCTTTCAAAAGCTGCGTCTGCAAAAGTTTCCCAGAAAAAACTCCTGTTTGCACCTGAGTCAGGTATTGCATTTATTTATTACGGTACAACAGGCACGTACCGGTCTGAAGATGACCTGGACCCTGGAGAGGATGTTAAAAAGGGAGAGATACTGATGTACATCATGATCAACAGAACGTTCAGGGAAGTGAACTCAGACCGCGACGGAAAAATTAAAAGAGTCATTGTAAAAAGCGGGGACAAGGTCAGAAAGGGAGATCCCCTGGTCGAATTCGAGTAGAAAGAAGTTAATTTAGCACAAAAGATTGCTGCCTGCCATGCCAAAGAGAATTGCCATAACCCTGATATCTCTTTTTCTTCTTCAATGCCTCGTGACAGGCGCACCGTTGAAGGTTGAAAAAGGCGTCCTTGACCTGAGGCATATCCGGCAGGGAGACGCTTTCACCGTAAAAATGAACGGCGAATGGGAATTCTATTTCAACACATTCCTTTATGCAACTCCGGAATTCAGCAATGATACCCTTGCATCGAGCTGTTATGGTAAAGTACCTGGTTACTGGTCTACATATAAGGTAAACGGGAAGCGGCTGCCGCGATTCGGCTACGGCACCTACAGGGCAGTTATCCTTCTTCCGCCGGGCTTCCGTGAGCGCATGGGATTTGACATGCCTGTGTTCGATACGTCATACGAGATAACGGTAAATGGCGTCATGATGGCAAGGAATGGCACGCCTGCGCGCAGCAAAGCTGGCTCCGTACCTGCATATGAACCCTTATTTTTTAGCTATGTTCCTAAAAATGACACCCTTGAGCTTCTGATACGGGTGTCTAATTATGAGCATCGCAGAGGAGGCTTCTGGCTGCCGCTTAAGGTTGGCACTTTCCATACGATACAATCTAACTTCACTAATCACTGGGCCAGCTCCATAGCCGTGACGGGCATGCTCTTTGCCGCCTTCCTTTTCTTTTTTGTTTTTTATCTCTTTGACAGAAGAAACATCAAGCTCCTGATGTTCTCCATCCTCACTCTTTGTCTTTCCGTCAGACCGTTCCTCTCTACTCCGTATCTTATCTCTATTCTCGATAATACAAGCTGGTACATGATAGTAAAAGGCGAGTACCTTGTCCTTTACCTGATGGTTACGTCAGGCGCATGGCTCGCTTATTATATCTACCCGGTAGCATGGTTCAGGAAGCTAGCAACAGTAATTGATTTTATCTTTCTTGCAGGCGTCATCCTGGTAATTATTGCGCCGGCGTATATCTTCTCTTACTCTGTATTTTTTGTCCAGGCAGTGGCTTTCTTTCTGATGATCTATGCATTCGTGAAAAGCCTCAGGGGGATTTTAAATAAAAACTGGATTGACCTGATCAATTTCATTGCCGTTTTGGCAATTGGCGGCGGCGCTGTCGCAGATGTAATGCTTTCAAACGGATTTGAGCAAAAACAGCAGGTTTATATTCTATCGTTCATGATGATGCTGTTTGTATCTCTACAGGCAGCGCTCCTGATACATGACTGGATCAATTCGGGCAAAGAGAGGGAAAAGTTATCGCTTCAGCTTGAAGAGCTGAACCGTAACCTTGAAGACAGGGTTGATGAAAGAACAAGAGAGCTGAGAGAGAAAAGTAACGAACTGAATGCCAGAAATGAACAGGTTGCCCTCCAGAATAAGAAACTTTCGGAAACAATTCATCTGAAAAACAAGGTCTTCTCTGTCATAGCACACGACCTCCGCAGCCCGGTCGTGAATATCCTTTATACCCTTCATATGCTTAAGGAAGAGGAGTTTAAGGATAAGACGGAAACTATGGCAAACTCCTGTATACAGTACTCGCAGATGCTTATCAGCCTCATAGAGAATATGCTTGTATGGGGAAGAGGCCAGGAGGATATGATACGGTTCGCTCCTTCTGAAAATGACCTCGCAGATATTGTGCTTACAAACATGAGCATCCTGAAGGATAATGCGGAAAGGAAAAACATATCGCTCAATTTTACACAGGTCGGAAGGTCGGTTGGTTGGGTCGACAGGGATCTGATTGACATCGTGGTAAGGAATCTCCTTTCAAATGCCATTAAATACACTAATCCTGGCGGCAAAGTAACAATCAGCGTGAGGGAACAGGATAAAAATAACGAGGGTGTAATAATAAAATTTTGTGATAACGGTGTGGGTATAAGCCAGGAACGTCAAAAGAAGCTCTTTACGGGGGCAGATATTGATACCACCCCCGGTACTGATTCCGAAAAAGGCACAGGGATAGGATTGAAACTGGTGCATGAACTGGTCACCCTCAGCAAAGGCACCGTGACTGTAGAAAGCACACCTGGCAGCGGAAGCTGTTTCACGGTCAACCTGCCCTCTGCAGCCCCCGGGAAAAAGATAAGATAGGATTACCTACTGCCTTCCTGTCACTTTTCAGTCAGCTTTGAGAGGCCTCCTATATCCAACAGCCTGACTTCACGCCTGTCTACTGATATAAGACCCTCTTCCTCTATCTCACCAATCGCCCTGGCAAGGGATGGACGTGTCACTCCGAAGTATTCGGAAAGTTCCTTCTGCGTCCTGTCAATAACCACTCTGCCGGAAGCAGCACCTGTCAATCCGCCAAGATAATGAGCAAACTTACCCTTTATTGTACGGAAAGAGAGAAACCTCAGTCTGTCGGAAAGAAAAAGGGCTTTAGTGCATACAACATTAAGGTAATTGGATAGAATTCTTTCATCATTTTTCATCATTGCGAGGAAATCAGCCCTGTCAAAGATCAGTAATTCAGAATCTGAATTTGCACTTACATTGACAGGGTACCGCGCTCCCGAACCATAAATGAAGGCTGCAGCAAGCGCATTCGGAGGATTGACATCCTCTATCTTTATTGTGTGACCGGCGAGGTCAACCATCTCCCCCTTCATACTTCCTGACAGGACTATCATCAGGGAAGATATCTCCTCCCCGCTCAGCACGGCAAGCGCACCGGCAGGGAAGTACCTCACCCTGTAATGCACACTTTCTGTAAGGGTTTCAATCTCAACATCCGTCAAGCCCCTGAACAAGGGGGATTTGCCTAAAACCGGAAATTTCATCTTGCTATTTTTTGATAAAATTAATAAAAATAAGTGCATTGTAACAATTGTTACATTATGCTTCATTCAAGTGTCGTATCTTTGAATTGAAAACTATGATACGAAGCAATGCAGAGAGATGTAATTAAGATAGATGAAGAGAAGTGTAACGGATGCGGACAGTGCGTTCCAAATTGTCAGGAGGGGGCGCTGCAGGTAATTGACGGAAAGGTCAGGCTGGTCTCGGAAGTTTTGTGTGACGGTCTTGGTGCCTGCATCGGATATTGCCCGGAAGGTGC
>JADGPV010000161.1 GCA_017882245.1 Bacteroidales bacterium
AATATATCAGGAGCATCTTTGACGGGCTTATTTCCCTTCTGAAGGGTTTAAGCGTCACAGGCAAGTATTTTTTCAAGCCTGGGACAACATGGACCCAGCAATATCCGAACAACCGCAAAGAGCTGAAAATGTTTGACAGGTTCAAAGGTGAAGTGACAATGCCCCACAATGACAAGAATGAGCATAAATGCACCGGTTGTGGTATATGTGAGATTAACTGTCCTAATGGTACAATTGAAATCATTTCTGCTTCTATAGTCAATGAGGAAGGTAAGAAACAGAGAATTATAGACAAACACATTTATCATCTCGGGATGTGTACCTTCTGCGGACTCTGTGTCAAGACCTGCCCATTCCAAGCTCTTGCGTTCGGACAGGAGTTTGAACATGCCGTATTTGACCGCACAAAGCTCACGAAGATCCTGAATCAGCCCGGATCAAAGCTTATGAAAGGAGTCGCATAATGGAAGTCAGAGAGATAATGTTCGCAGCTTTTGCGCTTGTAATCATAGTATTTTCGGTATTGACCGTCACCAGCCGGAGAATCCTCCGTGCCGCAGTATCCCTCCTTTTTGTACTGATAGCAACTGCAGGTCTGTACTTCCTGCTTAACTACCAGTTCCTTGCGGCCGTTCAGCTTACACTATATGCTGGCGGTATAGTTGTTCTGATCATTTTTTCCATTCTGCTCACCAGCCAGATAAGCCAAAAGTTCGAACCTATTGAATGGAAAAAAGCACTTTTTTCAGCCCTGGCTGCCATTGCAGGGGCAATCGTGGTCATAACCACAATCCTGCAGCATACGTTTGCCGCTGATACTGCAGCTGCCATGGAAGTGAACATGCATGTGATAGGAAAGAGTCTGCTGGGAACAGGAGCTGACGGTTATGTGCTGCCGTTTGAAGTTATCTCCGTACTGCTTGTGGCTGCGATGATTGGTGCGATAGTAATCGCCAAGAAGGGCAGCCCGTTTAAAGAAGAAGAAAAAAACAAGTAAACTGAAAATTATATGAACTCAGGCATTCCATTAGAATATTACCTTATCGTGGCAACGATAATGTTCTTTATCGGTGTCTATGGTTTTCTCACCCGGAGAAACCTTATAACAATCCTGATGTCGACTGAACTTATCCTGAACTCCGTTAATATTAATTTTCTTGCCTTCAACAGATTTCTGTTCCCCGGCAAGCTTGACGGGCATTTTTTCGGCCTTTTCGTAATTGCCGTTGCTGCTTCGGAAGCTGCCGTCGCCATAGCAATTATAATCAACATATACAGGAGGTTCACCAGCATCAATGTTGAAAATGTTAACGAATTAAAATACTGATAAAGAAGAGCATAAATGGCAGATTTCGGTTATACAGTCTGGATTCTAATCGTCCCCTTCGTCACCTTTATTGTACTGGGTCTCTTCGGGATGAAGCTTAAAGCCCGTATTTCAGGGCTTACAGGCACTTTAGGCCTCGCAATTGTTACAGTTCTCTCATATGCAACCGCATTCAGGTATTTCCTGGGAGCCGGTCTTGCCGATGGGATCTACCAGAAGATTATTGCATTTAACAGCACATGGCTGACACTAACAGATCGTCTCCATATAGATATGGGTGTTCTTCTGGATCCGATCTCGGTAATGATGCTTGTGGTGATCAGCACTGTCTCATTCATGGTTCATATCTACAGCCTGGGTTATATGAAAGGTGAGAAAGGGTTTGAGAGATATTACTCGTTCCTTTCACTGTTCACTTTTTCCATGATGGGTCTTGTTGTCGCGACCAATATCTTTCAGATGTACATTTTCTGGGAGCTTGTCGGTATTTCATCCTATCTGCTGATTGGCTTCTATTACTCAAGGCCGAGCGCAGTGGCTGCCTCGAAAAAGGCGTTTATCGTCACGAGGTTTGCAGATATGGGATTTCTTATCGGGATCCTGATCCTGTCATTTACAACCAAGACATTTGATTTTGTAACCCTGACCGATCTTAACGGACCGGCGATAACAAGTACCGGAGGAGCCGTTTTCCTGGGTATGTCGGTCATGACCTGGTCAATGATACTTATATTCGTGGGAGGTGCCGGCAAGTCAGCCATGTTCCCGCTGCATATATGGCTTCCTGACGCCATGGAAGGCCCTACGCCGGTATCTGCTCTCATACATGCCGCCACCATGGTGGTTGCAGGTGTTTACCTGGTTGCCAGAATGTTTCCGGTATATTATTTCGCCGCTCCCGAAGCACTTCAAATCATAGCATGGGTGGGAGCTTTCTCATCCCTCTTTGCCGCCGTGATAGCTACGACACAAACAGATATCAAGAGGGTCCTTGCCTATTCCACCATCTCCCAGATAGGTTATATGATATTCAGCCTTGGTGTCTCCGGGTACGGCGGACCTGAGGGTCTCGGTTTTATGGCATCGAACTGGCATCTGTTCAACCATGCAATGTTCAAGGCACTTTTATTCCTCGGTGCCGGCTCCGTCATTCATGCAGTACACAGCAATTATATGACTGAAATGGGAGGACTCAGGAAACACCTCCCGATAACCAACATCACCTTCCTTATCGCCTGCCTCACTATTGCTGGACTGTTTCCGCTTTCAGGCTTCTTCAGCAAGGATGAGATACTCACAGCGGCCTTCCACCATGATAAGGTGCTGTTTGCCATCGAGTATCTTGTGGCAGGACTGACGGCTTTCTACATGTTCAGGCTCTATTTTTCAATATTCCACGGGCATGACAGGCAGTACGATCACACCCCGCATGAATCTCCTGCAACAATGACTGTTCCTCTCATCATCCTTGCCATCGGTTCGGTGTTCTCAGGTTTGCTTCCTTTCAACAGACTGGTGACCTCAGACGGCGCGCCGTTTGAGTCACATATTGAATGGAGCGTTGCGGGGCCCTCGCTCATTATCGCCCTTACAGGTATTGCAATTGCCTGGGTCATGTACAGAAAAGAAAACACGCTTCCTGACAGGCTTGCTTCAACGTTCAAACACAGCTATAAATGGGCATACAACAAGTTCTATATTGATGAGCTGTACCTTTTTATTACAAAAAAGATAATATTCAGGCGTATCTCACAACCGGTAGCATGGTTTGACAGACATATAGTCGACGGCACAATGAATGGCATTGCATGGGTGACACAGACTGTGTCTAACCGAATCAAAGGCTTACAGTCGGGTCAGCTGCAGCAATACGGATTTGTGTTTGTCACCGGAGCGGTTGCACTTGTCCTGTTTTTCATTTACCTGATAAAATAAGAATCAGACTTAGAAAAGTATCTCAATATGAATATATTATCCTGTCTAGTAATTATTCCGCTCCTGACGATCACAGGCATTCTTCTTGTTAAAGACGCACGGCAGGCGAGAGTCGTATCAGCGATAGGTATGGGAATTCAGCTTATCACAGCCTTCATAATAGTCTTCATGTATCTCTCGGAGCGAAAGGCCGGCAATACTGATCAGATGCTCCTGATGAGCAGCTATGAATGGTTCAGGAGTCTCAATATTTACTACACTGTAGGTGTCGACGGGATATCCGTTGCAATGATAGCTCTGACTTCAATTGTTGTTAGTGCCGGGGTGTTTGCGTCATGGGAGATGGAAGATCTGAAGAAGGAATTTTTTATCTCTCTCATGCTTCTTGCAACAGGTGTGTTTGGATTTTTCATCTCGCTTGATCTGTTCACGATGTTTCTTTTTTATGAGCTTGCGGTTATACCAATGTATATCCTTATCGGGATCTGGGGAAGCGGACCCAAAGAGTACGCAGCCATGAAGCTGACGCTTATGCTTATGGGAGGTTCTGCCCTGCTTATGATCGGATTATTCGGGATCTATTTTAATTCAGCTCCTGATGGCGGCGAGCTTACGTTCAATATTATCGAGATTTCAAAGATCACCATCCCAATTCAGGCGCAGAGGTGGTTCTTCCCGCTGACTTTTGTGGGTTTTGGCGTTCTCGGGGCTTTGTTCCCGCTGCATACCTGGTCACCTGACGGACACTCCTCTGCTCCTACTGCCGTCTCTATGCTTCATGCCGGTGTCTTAATGAAGCTCGGAGGCTACGGATGTTTCAGGGTTGCCATGTTCCTTATGCCAGAAGCCGCAAATGAAATGGCATGGATATTTATTATCCTGACAACAATAAGCGTTGTTTATGGTGCTTTTGGCGCCATAGTGCAGAAGGATCTGAAGTATATCAATGCATACTCTTCCGTGAGTCACTGCGGCCTGGTGCTCTTTGCGATACTTATGATGAACCGGACAGCGATGACCGGTGCTGTTATCCAGATGGTATCACACGGTCTTATGACAGCCCTCTTCTTCGCTTTGATCGGTATGATCTATGGAAGGACACACACTAGAATAATAAGCGAGATGGGTGGACTGATGAAAGTTATACCCTTCCTGGGCGTGGCATACGTCATAGCTGGTCTTGCCTCACTTGGACTGCCCGGTCTCAGCGGATTTGTGGCAGAGATGAATATTTTCTTTGGATCATTTGAGCATCCGGATACATTCCACAGGGTAGCAACAATTATTGCAATCACCTCGATAGTTATAACGGCGGTATATATCCTGAGGGTTATTGCCATACTTCTTCTCGGGCCGGTCAGGGATCCGCATTACAGCGAGTTTAATGATGCCAGGTGGTATGAAAAACTGTCCATTCTTGCACTTTTGACAGGCATTGTTTATATAGGTATGATACCATCGGGATTGTCAGGCATCATAAGGGACAGCATTATGCCTATTGTTGAAAAGCTTATGTAATATTTTGTATAACAGGAGAATAAATAATCCAGCGTTAAAATGAGTCTTGATAATTTTTTGATGATGCGCCACGAGCTGGTTTTGACTTTAGCCTTTCTGATAATTCTGGTGGCGGAAGTTTTCACCGGTGAAAAAAAGAAGGAAAAGTTCAGGGGGTTTGCAGTGGTTCTTTTTGCGGTCGTGACTGCCATCGGTATGCTGCCGGCTCCTGAGGGAACACTTTTCGGAGGGATGTACCAGGCAGGGCGCACAACCACCTTAATGAAGAATATCCTGAATATAGGAACTCTCATCGTACTCATCCAGTCGTTTACCTGGCTTGGCAGACCTGAAAACAGGGACAGGATTCACGAATACTTCATGCTATTGATCTCCACCCTTCTGGGAATGTATTTCATGATCTCTGCAGGTCATTTCCTGATGTTCTATATCGGTATTGAGCTGGCTACGATTCCCCTTGCAGCACTGGCAGCTTTTGAAAGATATAAAAACAGATCGGCTGAAGCAGGTATAAAGCTGATCCTGTCTTCATCATTGTCATCCGGAATACTCCTGTACGGTCTCTCAATGATATACGGAACTGTCGGATCACTGTATTTTGCAGATATTGCAGCCAGGCCGTCAACAGCAGCCCTCACAATTCTCGGGTTCATATTCTTCTTTTCCGGTATGGGCTTTAAAATGTCATTGGTTCCTTTCCACCTGTGGACTGCTGATGTATACGAAGGTGCTCCGGTCAGCATTGCAGCTTATCTTTCCGTAATAAGCAAGGGCGCCGCAGCATTTATCTTCATAATAATCCTCTATAATGTTTTCCCGGTTATCATAGATACCTGGCAAAAGGTGATCTGGGTGATTGCAGTAATGACGATAACAATAGGAAACCTCTTTGCACTCAGGCAAAAAAACATGAAAAGATTCCTTGCATTTTCATCAATTGCCCAGGCTGGGTTCTTCCTGCTCGGTTTCATTGGCGGCAGCAAGCTGGGAATGACCACGGTGATTTATTATGCACTTATTTACATCTTCACTAATCTGGCCGCTTTCGGCATTGTCTCGATCATAGCCGAAAAGACCGGTAAGGAAAGCATGGATGATTATGACGGACTATACAGGACCAATCCAAAACTCAGCCTGACAATGATGCTTGCCATGTTTTCGCTGGCAGGCATACCTCCTGTGGCAGGGTTCTTCGGCAAATTCTTCCTTTTTGCTGCAGCGGCTGAAAAAGGTTTTTATGTCCTCGTTGCTATCGCAGTGCTTAATACCATAGTGGCATTGTACTATTATCTGCTTGTGGTCAAGGCAATGTTTATCAATAAAAGTGAGAATCCAATAACTTATTTCAAAAGTGATTTTATGTCAAAGCTGGGTCTCGCAATCTGTATTGCTGGCATCGTGGTCACAGGGTTTGCAAGTGGTCTCTTTGAAATGATAAGGAATTTAAGTTACGGCATCTAATCTTAACCATTATGACACCAATCACCAATGCCAGGCATCAGGTCGGAGAGATAGACGGCATACGCTGTACAATAGTTGAAAGCGGAATAACAAAGAAGAGAATGGAATTTCTCCGTGACTTGCTGACCTTTAACAAGCTGGAGGTAAGGGTAAAGGAAGATGCCCCGGCAGAAGGTTCAACTGAGATTTTTTACACTATCGGGGTTATCGATATTATTTTCAATCCTGCCTATGCTGTTTACGAAAGGACCCTTAAAAAGCCTGACGGTACCGTGGTCACTCCTGCGTATTACAGGCAGCTGGAAGGTGATACGTCAGTTCTGTACTGGGATTACGGAAAGACCGCAATTGCCGATCTATACGAGTAATACCCGGCTATTTCTCAGACATCATAACTGTCATCCGATCTGTAAAATGACCGATATCATCTAAAGTTGTATCCCAGCTGGTCATAAGGCGATATTCCGACAGCTGTTCATTCCATGGATAGAAGAAATATTCCCTGCTGATCCGTTCTGCAACATCACGTGGCATAATAACAAAAATGCCATTTGATTCAACCTTCTGGGTTATTGTGACGCCCTTAACCGTCCGCAGCCTTTTCTCAAGCTCTTTTGCCATCATATTTGAATGCGAGGCGCACTCCTTCCAGAGATCGTCAGTCAGGTAGGCGATATATTGTGCAGCGATGAAACGCATCTTTGAAGCAAGTTGCATCCCCTGCTTCCGGATGTACTTGAAGCCATGGGTCAGACGCGGTTTCAGGAAGCAAACTGCTTCCCCGTACATCATGCCATTCTTTGTGCCGCCAAAAGAGAGTATATCAACTCCGGCATCAGTGGTGAAAGACCTGAACGGAAGCCCCAGACCGACAGCAGCATTAGCCAATCGCGCTCCATCCATATGAAGCAGCATATTATAGCTGTGGGCATAGTCGGCCAATGCTTTTATCTCATCCACGGTATACAGGGTCCCCATTTCGGTCGACTGGGAAACCGAAATGACAGCAGGCTGGCTATGATGCTCAAAATCAAAACCATGCATGTGCTTTGTCAATAGCCCGGGACTAATCTTCCCGTCAGGTGTATCAACGGTCAGCACCTTGCAGCCTGTGAACTTTTCAGGTGCACCGCATTCATCACCCTCGATATGAGCTGTATATGAGGTTATAACTGAATTCCACGGTCTTGTCAC
>JADGPV010000162.1 GCA_017882245.1 Bacteroidales bacterium
CTAACAGCATGCTCAATCTCATTTCCGCTTACACAGTCTGCCCCGAAACCATACTCTGAAATTTTTTCCAGAATTACAGGATTGAAGTTGGCTTTGACAGCATAATGAACTTTGAAGCCTCTGTCAGCAGCTTCTTTGGATACGATGGAGAGTGTCTCGCACAGCACATCCATATCGTAATAATAAAAAGGTGTATTGTGCCTTCGTAGTCTCTCTGTAATCTCTTTACTGAATATCATCTTCCGGGAATAAGTTTAAACTCAGCGATTGAAGCGCTACTGTCTTGTCGCTTGAATTAATAAGGATCGATACGCTGTTTCCGCTTCCGCCGTATGATATCATCTTGACAGGTATGGTATTGAGTGCCTCAAATATCTCCGGTGCAGAACCGACCCTGTCCGGACGAAAATCGCCGACGACACAGATAATGGTCTGTTCTTTCTCAACCTCCACCACTCCGATAGAGCTTAGTGCTTTCACAATTTCGTCCAGGTATGTGGAATCGTCAATGGTAAGGGAAACGGATACTTCAGACGTGGTGATCATGTCGATCGGTGTTTTGAAACCTTCAAATACCTCAAAGATCCTTCTCATAAAGCCATAGGCCATCAGCATACGGTCAGACCGGACCCTCAGGACTATGATACCATCTTTTGCCGCCACAGCCTTGTAATCTTTCGGGATTGATACTGAAGTGATGAGCGTTCCTTCATCAGATGGCTCCATTGTATTTTTCAGCCTTACAGGGATGTTTTTCATCCTGGCCGGATTGATACTTGAGGGATGAAGAATCTTGGCGCCGAAATATGCAAGCTCTGCTGCCTCGTCAAAGGAGAGATTCCTGATTACCCGCGTATTCTTAACAAATCTGGGATCATTGTTATGCAAGCCGCTTATGTCTGTCCATATCTGTACCTCTTCCGCCTCTGTCGCTGCACCAATAATTGTAGCACTATAGTCACTGCCGCCCCTGCGGAGGTTATCCGTCTCTCCGTAGGCATTCCTGCAGATGAATCCCTGGGTGATGATGATCTTCTCATCGTTCACTGCTGCCAGCTCACGCTTCAGGTTTTCCCTGATATAGAAATAATCAGGCTCCCCGTCCTTGTCAATACGCATGAAATTGAGGGCCGGGATCAATACAGAAGGAATGCCGATCTCTGAAAGAAGAAAATGAAGGAAAGCGGTTGATATCAGCTCTCCGCGCGCCAGTATCCGTTTCTCATTGTGCCTGCTGTATTCCTTTGAGAACAAGCTGTCAACGTATCCGAAATGTTCATCTACAAGATCATGTGCCTTTGAGGACCATGTTTCTGAAGAAAAAAGAGCATCAGCCACTGCATGATATTGTTTACGCATGGCTTCGCACTTTATCCCGGAGGCTTTCTTTTTACCTTCCGAGAAGAGCTGTGACATGTCCACCAGTGCGTTGGTAGTGCCTGCCATGGCTGACAATACAACTATCTTTTTTGTATTGTCGTTTATCAGGGGAATAAGAGCCCTGAAACGCTCAGCCGATCCGACTGAAGTGCCCCCAAACTTATATACTTTCATTTTTTAATCTGGTCAACCTTAAGCTGCATATCCTCATTTGCCGGGGTCAAATATAAATAAAAGTGATACTCATGATTAAATATTTTCTCTCTTTTCTCCAAAGAAGGTTGTTGTCAAAAAAAAATCTTTATTTTTGCAGCCGCATTGAAAGACATATCTTTCCTGCGCCCAGATGGCGAAATTGGTAGACGCGCTAGTTTCAGGGACTAGTGTCAGCAATGATGTGCAGGTTCGAGTCCTGTTCTGGGCACCACCCAAAATGCCCAGGTGGTGAAATTGGTAGACACGCCAGCTTGAGGGGCTGGTGCTGGTAACGGTGTGCAAGTTCGAGTCTTGTCCTGGGCACAAAAAAAGCTGCGATTGCAGCTTTTTTAATTTACGATTTGCGACTAGCGAATTATTGAATTATTGCGTCATACGCTGCCTGAAGTATCTTTCCACGGATCAGCATATCAGAAAGCTTGTTGTTATAGCGTGTCGGATAGACACGGTTGCTGAGAAAAACATAGGACAGTTCAGCTTCAGGGTCAACCCATACCATTGTGCCGGTAAAGCCCGTATGACCAAAGCTCGCCGGAGAAGCCGACCTGCATGGGTAGATCTCCTCAGGGGGTATGGTATCATTTGGAAGCATTGGCTTGTCAAAGCCCAGTCCCCTTCTGTTACCGTTTTCGGGAAACTGAACACGGGTATATTCTTTAAGTACTCCGGGACTGAGTATTCTCACCCCTCCATATTCACCGCCCCTCCTGTACATCTCCATAAGCTTCATCAGGTCATTGCCCGTTGCGAAGAGGCCGGCATGTCCCGATACTCCGCCAAGCATGGCAGCGCCCTCATCATGCACAGTCCCTCTCAGGAGCTGCTTCCTGAAAAGTGAATCGTACTCTGTTGGTACTATACGCTCCCTGGGATACTTCTCAAGCGGATTGTAAGTGATATTGAAAGCGCCAAGAGGCCGGTAAATGTTTGCGGGTGCAAACCTGTCAATGGTCGTGTCGGTCAGGTTCTCAATTATCTCTGCGGCCAGGATAAATGTCAGGTCTGAATATATTAGTTCTTTTTGTCCTGTCTTGCTGTCTCGTATCTCCCTGAAGATCTCCTTAATATAATGTCTGTTAATATATAGTGAATCGGTAACGGGAAGAGCAAACTTTTTGTTCTCCCTGTCGCTGAAGATGTCTTTTTTAAAGGTACTGTCCTCTTTTAAAGTGTTTTTCCAGAAAGGTATCCACGATAGCAGTCCAGCCTGATGGGCAAGCATATCGCGAAGGCGCATGTCACCTTTGTCCGAGAATCTGTACCAGGGGAGGTAATACCCGAGGGTCCTGTCAGGATCGAAAAGCCCGCGGTCATCGAGAAGCATAAGAGATGGCGTCGCAGCCGACACTTTGGTTACAGAGGCAAGATCCCAGAGGTCATTCTCATTTACAGCCTCGGTACTGTCATAAAGATGAAATCCATAACACCTGTTGAGAACAACAATACCTTTCCGGGCAATCATTACCTGGCACCCAGGGTATGCAAGCGAGTCCAGTCCTGTCCTGACAATGGAATCTACTTTGCTGTTCAGAATTTCTGAGGAGAGGCCTGCATTTTCCGGGAAACCGTACTGCAGCCTGAGACTGCCGGGCGTCTTGATGCCAAAACCTTCATGGTACTCTGCGCTGACCGTCACCGGAAGCCTGCCTGACGCTCCAAGTGCACCGAAGACGACCTGAACTGCGGTCTGTTGCGCATACGTGTTATCCTGGTAGGCTATAAGTAGGGCAGAGGGTTTTGTTTCTAAATCAAGCTTTGCTATTCCATAGGGATTGCCGAACCATAAAATCACTGAACCTTTGAGCTCCGTCAGCCGGCTGATAACACTCCTGAGCAACGGAGTTATGCCGAAGGAAGAGGAGGGTTTCTGCTCAAGGGCACAGATCCCTGAAATGACGATATCATAATCTTTCAGCCTTGAATAAACATACTCGGCAGCCTGCTGATTCTCCGGGTCAATAAAAAAGTGATCTGCATTTGTGTACCTGTCCGTCATTCGCTGGAACTCAGTCATAGCAAGCCTGTTAACTGCCACAGTTGCTATCCTGACCTTATCCAGCCGTCCTACAGGAATTAGGTTGTTATTGTTTTCTATCAGTGTCATTGCGCCAGCATAAAGATCTCTTATCAGCGCAGGGTGTGCAGAGGCCGGGATTACAAGAGTTTTCCCCGGAGAGGCCTCCTCACCTTTACTTGCTGCTAACAGCCAAAGCTTTGCAGCAAGCACTTTTGCACATCTTGATTCTATTTCATCGACGCCTATCTTATTTTTCTCCACCCTTGTGGCTATTTCATTTATGGCTTTTAAAGGGTCAGTGGAGTATTCAATTACATCATTTCCGGCTTTAAGGGCTTCTGCGTCAGCAACGCCGGAAGGATAGGTCAGGGTTGCGCCGGCCATATTCATTGCATCGGTAAGTATCAGACCGTTATAACCGATCTCTTTTCTGAGCAGTCTGGTGATAACCTTGCGGGAAAATGTAGCCGGCAGGCGTGGTGTGGCATCCAGCGCAGGCACACTGATATGAGCGCTCATCATGCACCCAATGCCTTCAGCCGCAAGGCGCCTGAATGGCACAAGTTCAACAGTATCAAACCGCTGACGGCTTCCTGTAATGACGGGGAGACCTGTGTGAGAATCCACATTTGTGTCTCCATGACCCGGGAAATGCTTTGCGCATGCCATGATACCATTATCCTGCAAGCCTTTCATATACATAGTAGCTTTATCAGCGACTTTTAAGGGATCTTCTCCGAATGAGCGGTAGTTAATTACCGGATTCATCGGATTATTGTTGACATCGGCCACCGGCGCCAGGTTGAGGTTTACCCCGATCTCGCGGCACTGCCAGGCTATTGCAGCCCCCATCCTGTAAATGAGCGAGTCATTCTGGACAGCACCAAGGGTCATCTGGTAAGGAAAGTCCTCAACATCCTTCAGCCTCATTCCTGTTCCCCACTCGGCATCCTGCGCAATAATGAGAGGGATTTTTGTTATGGAATCCAGCCGCCGTGTAAAATCTATCTGGGCAGCAGATGTACCTTCAAAGAAAATCACACCACCGATACCGTGGTCAGCCACCAGTTCCTCCACCTGTCTGTAGTTATCTCCGGTCTCACCGGCCCATGCCGGAACCCAAATGAGCTGCGCAATCATTTCCCTGACAGTCATGGTGTTGAGTATGCTGTCAACTCTTCTGTCATCAAGATACCTCAGCCAGGGCACAGGATCTTCAACAGCCACTACTCTCTGCAGCGGCATAGAAAGCATGATCAGCAGTATAAGAAGTAATTTGTATTTTTTCTTCATGGGTCACAGACATTTGAGGTCAACCAAAAATAGTACTTTTCTTTGTCATTATTTTTTCCGGTGATTAGTTCCAAATTGTTATTTTTACGAAGCTAAAATCTGAGTTATGGCGGTTTCAAAGACACCCCAGAAGAACGGCAAAGGCCAATCCGGCAGGCTATTGTCACTTGATGTTTTCAGAGGCATGACGGTAGCATTCATGATTATTGTGAATACTCCGGGCACATGGAGTCATGTTTATGCTCCTCTCAGGCATGCACCATGGCACGGTTGCACTCCCACAGACCTTGTATTTCCTTCATTTCTTTTTATCTCGGGTGTGGCAATGTGGTACTCGCTCCGCAAATATAACTTTGAGTTTTCGGGTCCTTCGCTGTTCCGTATCCTGAGAAGGGTGGCACTTATATTTCTTGCCGGACTGTTCCTTAATATCTTTCCCCGTTTTGTCCGTGACTATGACACGCTGCGCATCATGGGTGTGCTTCAGAGAATTGCACTGGCATGGGGACTGGGTGCAGTAATAGTGCTGCTGGTAAAGCGTAATTATATATGGGTCACCACATTGGTCATACTGCTGGGCTATTGGGCGCTGTTGTATTTCTTCGGGGGAAGCGACCCGTACTCACTTGAAGGAAATTTCGGCCGGCAGGTTGACATGAAAATTCTGGGAGAGAATCATCTTTATAAGGGCTTCGGGGTACCCTTCGACCCGGAGGGCCTGCTGAGCACTATACCTGCGGTGGCAACAGTGCTTCTCGGTTTCATGACCGGAAACCTTATCAGCAGCTTCGGAACATCATGGAAAACCGCAGGCTGGCTTGCAATCATAGGAGCGGCACTGATCGGAGCAGGACTGTTGTGGGGGCAGTATTTCCCGATTAACAAACCTATCTGGACCAGCTCATATGTTCTGTATGCAGGTGGCATAGGAATGATGATACTGGCTCTTCTGTTCATTATCGTTGATATCTGGGGCTTAAAAGGATGGACAGGATTCTTCAATACGTTTGGTACAAATCCACTCTTCACATACCTGCTGGCAGGTATCTGGACAAAGACCATGCTTAACATCAAGATAGGGGAGGTAACGCTCTATAACTGGATATTCACACATATCTGCAGCCCGCTCTTTAACGAACAGAAGATTGCCAGCCTGA
>JADGPV010000163.1 GCA_017882245.1 Bacteroidales bacterium
AGAAGTTTACAGGAATTCAGACATAATATCGCTAAACTGTCCGCTGACAAAAGAGACGGAGTTTATGATCAATTCATCGTCCATCGCCTTAATGAAAAAAGGTGTGATGCTGATCAACACGGGAAGGGGTAAGCTAATAAAAACCGCGGATCTTATAGAGGGATT
Source organism: Bacteroidales bacterium (assembly GCA_017882245.1). Taxonomy (GTDB): domain Bacteria; phylum Bacteroidota; class Bacteroidia; order Bacteroidales; family VadinHA17; genus SR-FBR-E99. Next base: position 166 of record JADGPV010000163.1, read on the forward strand.
AAAGAGCGGGCAGATAGGCTCTGCCGGCCTCGATGTCTATGAAGAGGAGAGCCAGTTCTTCTTCGAGGATATGTCTGACAGGGTGCTTGCCGATGATGTCCTTGCCCGCCTGCTTACATTCAACAATGTTATCATCACCTCTCACCAGGGTTTTTTCACACGTGAAGCAATACATAACATTGCTGAAACAACAATGAAAAATATTGACGACTTCTTTGCAGGAAGGAAGCTTGAAAACGAGGTATGCCTCAACTGTCCGAATTAATTACCTCTTTCCGGAATAATATCAGTAATCAAAACCGGCATTAGTACCACTTGAACATTTTAAGACCCAGTCCAAATGTTACTACGCCGATAATGCTCATTATCAGAGTTTTATCAAGAACTGCAGCCACACCGGCCCCTTCATTAATAATACTCCTCATGCTGTCAGCAAGGAGTGTCAGCGGCAGATTCTGAATAAACGGAATGCTCCATTCCGGGAAGTTGTGATAGCTGAAAAAGACGCCTGACAGGATCATCATCGGCATATTGACAAAGTTAATGATACCATTGCCGACCTCGGTGTTCGATGTCCGTGAGGATGTGATAATGGCTATACCTGTGAATGCTATGTTTCCTGCCACAAACACCATTATCAGGGCCGCCAGGCTCCCCTGGATCTGGATGCCAAAGTAGAGCCAGGCGAAAAGTATCAGCAGAGCGGCTTCGACGAAGTTCATTGTAATACGGGCAGTCATCAACCCCAGGAGGATATTCTGCCGGTGAACGGGCGTCACCATCATTCGCCTGAGCATATTGCCCTTTCTTCGTTCAATGATAGTCCAGCTCATTCCCCACATGCAGGCCATCATTATGTTCATGGCAATTAGTCCCGGTACAAGAAAATCGATGTAGCGCGTTCCCTTAACCTCGAGCGGAATGATGTTCGCACCTGAAAAAGTGTCATCTTCATGCCTCTCGCCGATCAGGGTTGCTATCTGCAGCTGTAGCAGCCTTGCCTCAGGATTAGCAGGGTCAAGGTGAAAAACCGCACTGTCACCTTTATCATCTATCATCAGCTGATAGATGCCACGCTTGACACCCAGCGTTGCATCAAGAGAGTCAAGCGGTTCAAACCTGAACAGGTTCCGGCCAAAGACCTGGTCATTGATCGTAAGAATGTATCTCCCGTGATTATCCATGGCAGCATGGTCTCTCAGGAAAAGTGATAATTTGTTCTCTTCTCCGAAATTTACAATGGCGATATCTTTTTTTGTTTCCTTATCTCCGGTAAAGGCAATTCCGAGACCCCATGCCATCAGTATCGGAAAGCCGATGCCCCAGAAGAGCACGCCCGGCTCGCGGAGCAACTCCTTGAAATGAATGATTATCAGCTGCCAGAGTTCGTTCCTCTTCATCTTCATTCCGTTTCTTCACTGAGGCGCCTGCCTGTCATCGACAGGAATACATCATCAAGTGACGGCTTAGTATGTTCAAAGTCAATAAGCCGCAGGTTGTTCTCTTCAAGGAAGGCGAAAAGTAGAGGCATATCAGTTGCGACGTTCTTCATTTCACATTTTCCTCTGCCTTTTTCCCTGTCCCATTCAATGACAAGATCGCTTTGCCTTATTACCTGATCGTCAGGGATTTTTCCTTCCACAGTAAAAAAGGCCACATCAGGCATTTTCATTCTTCCAACCAGGCTGCTGAGTGAACCTTCCGCGAGGAAACGGCCTTTGTCCATAATGATTATCCTGTCGCACAGCTGCGTGGCCTCCTCCATGTAATGAGTTGTGAGGATCAGCGAGGTGCCCATTTTGTTTTTAAGCTTCAGGAGGATGTCCCATATCTCTCTTCTTGCGGAAGGATCAAGTCCTGTTGTCGGTTCGTCAAGAATAAGTATTTCGGGGTCGTTCAGAAGTGATATGCCCAGGGCAAGCCGCTGCCGTTGTCCGCCTGAAAGGTTTTTTGTGTAGGCATCCTTTTTGTCCTCCAGACCCACAAGATGAATCACCTTGCCGATCTTCTCATCTGGCTGTTTATAGAAGCTGGCAAAGAGACGGATTGTCTCAAGAACTGTTATTTTTTCAAGGAAGCGTGTCTCCTGGAATGAAATTCCAAGGATGCCGTACAGAGCTGATTTATCTTCATTTAAAGAACGACCCCTGACAAGGATTTCTCCTGCGTCAGGGGTTCTTATGCCTTCTATCATTTCAACAAGTGTGGTCTTTCCCGCTCCGTTTGGTCCAAGCAATGCTACATATTCTCCTTTGGCAAGAGAGAAGTCAACGCCATCGACAGCCCTGACCTTCTTAAAGTGTTTATGAAGACCTTTTGCATCTATGAGGTATTCCGTGCCCATGTTCCTGTCCGAAGCAGGATGCAAGGTAGCAAATCAGCCGGATACTACTTTACAGCTGTATTATAAAGTTCGGCAACCTTCTTCCAGTTTACCACATTCCAGAAAGCCGAAACATAGTCAGCTCTGCGGTTCTGATATTTCAGATAGTAGGCATGTTCCCATACATCAAGCAACAGTATCGGTTTGCCTCGTTTTACGGCGATATCCATCAGCGGGTTATCCTGGTTTGGCGTCTGTGATACGAACAGTTTACCATCGCTGTCCACTGCCAGCCAGGCCCATCCGCTTCCGAACTGTGTCTTGGCTGCTGTTTCAAATTCAGCCTTGAACTTATCGAATGATCCGAAAGTTTTGTTGATGGCATCAAGCAGGGCGCCGTCAGGCTGTCCGCCGGCATCCGGGCCCATCACCTGCCAGAAAAGAGAGTGGTTATAGAAACCGCCTGCGTTATTGCGGACCACAGCCGGAAACGTACTTGCTTTTGAGAAGATATCCTCGAGTGAGAGGTTATCAATCTTGTTCTCAGCGGCTGCCTTGACAAAATTGTCATAATATGCCCTGTGATGCTTTGTATAGTGTATCTCCATCGTCTGGGCGTCAATATAGGGCTCCAGTGCATTATATGCATAAGGGAGAGGCGGAAAAGTATATCCCTGTGCCATAGTTTTTTGGTTTAATAATGTTAAGCTTAGAATAAAAGTGACAATCAGAAATGCTCTTGTCTTCATCTTTTTTGGTTTTTTAGTAAAACATTTTTTCTATGAAATAGTTCACGACTAAAGTTATTAAATTTGGATTGTTTTAATAACTTTCGTTTTCATTAAAATTCAACACTAGAAAATAAGCAATATGAAATGGTTGGGACGATCTGGCAGTGGTAATGTCGAAGACCGCAGGGGTATGAGTACAGGCACCAAGGTTATCGGAGGCGGAGTAGGAACACTTGTAATTGCACTTATCATCTATCTCCTTGGAGGTGATCCGTCAAGTATTCTCAATCAGACCGGTACCCAGACGACAAACGGACCGGTTGAGGCTTCGGATGCGGAGAACCAGATGGCTCAGTTTGTCTCCGTCGTCCTTAAGGATACTGAGGATGTATGGGGTAAGATTTTTGCAGATCAAGGTTCCACATACCGTCAGCCTACGCTCGTTTTATTCAGGGATCAGGTGGAGTCCGCATGCGGATATGCGACAGCTGCCAGCGGACCTTTTTACTGTCCTGGAGATGAAAAATTATATATTGACCTCAGTTTCTGCGATGATCTGCAGGCGAAGTATGGCGCTTACGGCGATTTTGCCATTGCATATGTTATTGCCCACGAAATAGGTCATCATGTCCAGAACCAGATGGGAATACTTGAGGAGGTCAACGCCAAACGTTCACAACTTAGTGAGGTAAGAGCCAATCAGCTGACTGTCAGGCTGGAGCTGCAGGCCGACTTCCTGGCCGGGGTAT
>JADGPV010000164.1 GCA_017882245.1 Bacteroidales bacterium
CCGTTCCCGGCAGAAATAATCTATCCCGATGCAATATTCAGGATCCCGGGAAGCGGCAAGAAGCTTTATCTGACATTTGATGACGGTCCCGACCCTGCCTCAACGCCACAGATACTTGATATACTGAGCTCACATGATGTGACTGCCGCATTTTTCTGTACTGGCAGCAAGGTGATCAGGTCACCCGGTCTCTTTGCACGTATCGCATCCGGAGGCCATATAATCGGAAATCATGGCTTCAGCCATCTCAACGGTCTGAAAACGCCCGTCAGAAAATACTGTGCTGATATATTCAAAGGCAGGGACGTTACCCACAGCAATCTATTCAGGCCACCCTACGGACGATTGCGGGTAAGACAATACAGGATACTCGAAAGAAGTATGAGAATAGTATTCTGGGACATTATGCCATATGACTTTGATAAAAAAATGCTGCCCGAAGCTTCATTTGCCGTTCTGTCGGGAAAGGTCCGGCCGGGCTCTATAATCGTGCTGCATGACAAAGCAGAAAGTAATGCTCTTTCTTACCTTGACAGATTTATAAGATCATCCATTGACAAGGGATATACTTTCGGGGACCTCGACGATAATTCGCTGCATGGTTGAGTTATTTAATCTGAAATGCTATTTTTGAAAGGGAATGAAAACCGGACAATGAATATCCTTATTCTCGGATCAGGAGGGCGTGAACACGCTCTTATCTGGAAGCTGGCACAAAGCAGCAAGCCTCTGAAGCTGTTTGCAGCACCCGGTAACGCCGGGACGGCATCAGCAGCTATCAACCTGCCGGTTGACCCGCTTGATTTCGCCGCAGTGAAATCGGCCGTGATCTCAAATAAAATTCAAATGGTGATCGTCGGCCCTGAGGCACCTCTTGTTGAGGGCATATCCGATTTTTTTGAGGCTGACCCTGAGCTGTCATCCGTTAATGTGATCGGACCCGGTAAACAAGGAGCCATGCTTGAGGGAAGCAAGGATTTTGCCAAGGGGTTCATGACACGACACAAAATTCCGACTGCTGCCTATGCGACTTTCACTGCTGACCGGAGGGCTGAGGCAGCAGAGTTTCTGTATAAGCTTGACCCTCCATATGTTCTCAAGGCAGACGGACTGGCAGCAGGCAAGGGGGTGCTGATAATCAGTGATTACCAGGAAACGATTCGTGAACTTGATGCAATCCTGGGTGGCCGTTTTGGCGATGCAGGTAAAAAGGTTGTCATTGAGCAGTATCTGTCAGGCATCGAATTATCGGTTTTCATTATCACAGACGGTATATCCTATAAAATACTCCCCGAAGCAAAAGACTATAAACGGATTGGAGAAGGAGACACCGGTAAAAACACAGGCGGCATGGGCGCTGTTTCACCTGTGCCTTTCGCAACTCCTGCCTTCATGAAAAAAGTGGAGGAAAAGATCATCATACCGACAGTAGCGGGGCTGAGGAAGGAGGGAATTGATTACTGCGGATTTATCTTCTTCGGACTAATGAATGTCGGAGGTGAACCTTTCGTCATTGAGTATAACGCCCGTCTCGGTGACCCCGAAAGTGAGGTGGTGATGCCGCGCCTGGAGAGCGATCTTTTCGACCTTCTTGATGGTGTCGCCTGCCGCAACCTTATGGACCGTACCCTTGTGATCCGTGCTGATACAGCAGTGACAGTGATGATGATATCCGGAGGTTACCCGGACAACTACAGAAAAGGGTTCGAAATAACCGGTACTGATAAGATTACTGAAAGCATTGTTTTTCATGCCGGAACAAAAATTTCAGATGGCCGGCTGGTTACATCAGGTGGCAGGGTCCTGGCTGTGACCTCTGCTGGCGGGACAATGCCGGAAGCTCTGGAAAAGAGCTACCGCAGTGTCCCGAAAATACACTTTGAAGGTGCCGGCTACAGGAAAGATATAGGGTTTGACCTGAAAGCAACAAAAGAATGATAAAGTTTTTCAGGGGATCAGGAATAAGCCAGGTGCTGGTGATGGCACTGATGGCTATTGCTTTGTGGATTCAGTATTTTATAGCACCGCCACAGGCAATACATCCGTCAGGGGGAGAGGCAATGCCTTTATGGAATCTGATATTCAATTCCCTCACCGCGCTGCCGCTGCTTGCTGCCATATTCTCATCAATTCTAATGGTAATCGTGGCCGGCATAATGATCAGGTTTAATACTTCCGTATTCTTCATCGCCAGGAGAACCTATTTCCCTGCTCTCTTTTATATCATGCTCTATTCATCCTTTCCCGGTGTTATGGTACTTAACCCCGCCTTGCCGGCGGCTCTGCTGATATTGGCAGGGCTTTGGCGCATGATGTCTGCCTACAGGTTGAACGGCGTGGCCTTTAATTTTTTTGATGCCGCTCTGCTCGTCTCTTCTGCCGGGATGTTCTACGCACCATCAGTATGGTTTGTGCTGCTTGTGCTGTTAGGCGTTCTGATACTCAGATCGCCGGATTTTCGTGAAATCTCCGTTGCCCTTGCCGGAGCCCTGCTGCCATGGATTGTGTTGTACGCAGTATGGTATCTTACAGGTGGCAACCTGTCAGATCTTACAGAGACAATAAAACATAACCTGTTTGACAAAGCGTCTTCTGCGTACTGGAGTCGGACACTTATAATCCTTCTTGCTGTTATTGCCGTAAGTTTTATCCCATGCTTATTATCGCTTATCAGCGAGATGTCGACAAAAAAAATAAAGTCCCGCAAGACATTTGAGCTGCTTGAATGGATGCTGGCGATTTGTGTAGCGGCTTATGCTTTCCTGCCTTCGGTGTCAACAGAAATGAACGCAATAGCGGCAATACCTGTCGCATTTGTCATGGCCAACTACTGTACCTTCACCCGTCGCCTGGTTATGACGGAAATACTCTTCTGGATAATGGTTGTAATGATTGTTATTTCGCGTCTCTGGCCTTACTGATCATTTGATCATCGAAACCACGCCGACACCTGAACCCTGCTCGCCGTTACTGAATCCATACCATAGGGTATAGAGGCCTGTCTTATTGCAGATAAAATCAATTGAACCGAATTTCTTGCCGGTGCCCTTATTGAATGATGAAATAAGCTCTTTCCCCTGGTCAAAGATTGTGATCACAAGTTCTCCTTTTGATCCGGGAGCATCACAGACTGAAAACCTGTATTTCATATTTTTCATCAGGTACATATTGGCCTTGTATACCGGGGAGGCTGTAGCGGACGCTGCTTTGGGCAGCTGTACCCGGAAATCTTTCAGATAGGTGGTATTTTCACCGGCGGCAAGGACACAGGAGCTGACAAGAGCATCACTTGAAGGCTGACTCATCAGAACGATTGGCAGAAAGATCAGTGCACATGACAGGATGACAAATCTGCATTTCATATCATTTACCCGAGATTAATTTGTTTCTGACATCTTTTGAGAGATCAGCAATTTTCATTAGTTGTTCATCAGTCATCTCAACATTACTTTCTTCATGCTGTATCATTACCAGCCGGCCATCCTGCTCTATCGTTTCCGGCTCACCAAGTTTGTAGGTGATACGTACATCGCGGTATGAGACGCTGATCTTTTCCATCTTATTATAAAGAGAGGCATAATCAGCGCTGCTCTCCCTGTAAGGTCGAATCAGCATAAGCAGATCTCCGAGAATGATCTTTTGTTCCCCTATAAGGTCCCTGAGAATCTTATCCGGATGATCTGACACAACCTGTGTTGCCAGATACTGCCCTTCTACCCATACGCCTGCAATCATCAGGGCAGATATTGATCCTCTTCCGTTCTCCCTCAGGTACTCATCTATCTTGTTGTAGGAGTTGACTGACAGGAAAAGCAGCGAGTCAAGATCAGACTTGTTTACCGAAAGTCTCTTAAGTGTTTCGAAATCAAAATATTGTCCTACCCGCAGCCCGTCGGCCAGCCGCTTGATAGTAGACAGTACATCAACTGAATTACCTGTTTTTTCGTACATATTCAGATAACCGAGATCTGCACCGTATATACCCATCATCATTGCCTTCTGAAAGTTTGTGGTCAGCCTGTCAGCTCCCTGGGTCGTGGTAAGAAACTCGGCTGAGAATGGTACGTTCATGGACTGAAGAATAGCGGCGATCTCAACAGGCGACGCGATGTTCTGTACTATATCGGCAATGGCTTCATCACTGAGTTTCTCAGATTCACCTGCAGGCACCGAATCGGCAATCGGGAAATTGAGGTTACCCTGCTTCGTGACGCTGTTTCTGCAAGAACACACGGATATCAGCAGGATCAATGCAAACAGCTTTGAAATAATTCCCGTCATCAGGCGTACAAGTTAATATACAAATGTAAGAAAAATGGTCATTCCATGTCCAGGGGTCATTTTTTTTGAAGCTTCCGGCTTGCAAAAAAGGATATTATCCGCCCCAGCGCTTCATAATAGAGAAGCACATAAAGCACCATAGTGAAAAGAAGAACAAGCAGGATATTGAAAGTAAAAGTGTCAATCTTCAGTCCGATAATTTTCTTTACAGGTGCCATGAAGTGAGTCCGGAACTGAAGCGGACCCTTCGGCGAAGGCTCAAGATATATAAGGTCAATATTCTGTATCAGCCTGTCATTGTACTCAAGTATTTTATTCTTCTCATAAACCTTCCTCACTATCTCCTCCAGCTTGTCATTATGGTAGTTGTCGTACAGAATATCAAGGGCTTCCATATTGGTTATGACGTAGTTGTCTAACTGGAGATCAGCTGCATTGCTTATCCTTCTGTATTCTTTATCTGCGCCCTGGAGCCATGCAACAGCTCTTTCCCCCAGTCCGGGAGTGAAAAGCTCAGTGGTAAGGGAATCCATTCCGGCGAATGCACTTACAATACCTGCCGATGAGATTGTTCTGATCTCATTTCTGATAAGCCGCAACTTGTTATTATCAGCCTCGATCCCTCCATCCCACTGAAATCTGCCAATTGTCATTTCAAGAGCATCCTTGATTCTGGGGATGCGATAAATGGTATTGAAGTCGGAAATACTGACCTGCTGTTTAAGCGGGTAAACCCTTTTGTCATATTCATTTCCCATGAACTGCTTAACCATCAGCGCTTCATATGTCCATCGTGTCGGCATTATCTCAGCGATAAAGGGTACCTTGTCGACGCTGCCTATTTTCCTGTTAAGCTTATCGAAAGGGAACATGGCACCGCTGAGGACCATCATGGGTATCATGAGCAAGGGGATGACAATATATATTGTAATGGCTGAGTTCATTGCCGATGAAATATTCAGGCCGATCATGTTAGCACAAAAGGCTGTGACAAACAGTGCCAGCCAATACTGCAAAAACAATCCTTTTATTCCGAGAACGGGATTGGCGACGGCAAGGAAAAGGAACGTCTGCAGCGATGATATCATTATAAGTACAGCTATCTTGCTTACCAGATAGCTGCTGTGGCTCAGATGGAGGAATTGTTCCCGCCTGAGCATCTTCCTGTCTTTGAAGATCTCCTCGGCGCTTATGGTAAGACCGAGGAAGAGAGCCACGATAATGCTCATGAATATATATATCGGGACATTCTCGTTTTCTCTGAAGATGTAGTCATTTGAAGACGGGTCGGCGATATACCTGATAATATATGAGAGGATAAGACCGAGGACCGGACCTTCAAGAAGTGTGAGCAGAAGATATTGTTTATTTGCCAGTTTGCTCTTAAGATCGCGTGACAGGAAGATCACCATCTGCCTCCACCACACAGGTATTTTCAGGTTGGAATACGGTGCAGAGGTTACCTCCCCGGGCATAGCAGCCGGGCCTGCCCGGCGGAATGCCTGTGCCCATTCGGCAGGATCGACCTTCCTTTTGTCAGTGTAACGTCCGTATTCATCTACAACTCTTGTTTCAAGAATGTTAAAAAGGGTTTCGGGATTGACATTTCCACACGCGGGGCATTGACCAATTTCATTATTTATCTGGGCATCGAGTGTCTTAAAGTAAACCACTGATTCAATAGGATTGCCGTAATAGACCATCTGTCCTTCAAGGTCAAGCACCAGCACCTTGTCAAACCCCTTGAATATCTCTGACGAGGGTTGATGAACAACCGTGAGCACCAGTTTCCCTCTGAGGGTGAGTTCATGAAGAAGGGCCATAACGTTGTCCGAATCACGCGAGGATAATCCTGACGTGGGTTCGTCAAGAAAAAGCACGGCAGGCTCTCTGATAAGCTCAAGCGCAATATTCAGTCTTTTTCTCTGCCCGCCACTGATAACTTTGTTCAGTGGTGAACCGACTTTGTAATCTCTTTTTTCATATAACCCCAGAGTACGCAGTGCCTGGTTCACGATGCCGGTAAGTTCCTTCCTGCTTTTTCCGGCAAAACAGAGCGAGGCTGCATAATAAAGATTCTCGAAGACTGTCAGATCCTCAACAAGCAGATCATCCTGAGGAACGAACCCGATAACTCCATCCAGTCTGCTGCCTGATGAAAAGATCGAAATACTGTTTATTCTTACATCACCGGAGTGAGGTTTTAACAGTCCACTGAGGAGATTAAGCAGTGTGGTCTTTCCTGAGCCACTGGCTCCCATAATACCGATCAGGTTACCTTCGCAGGCTGAAAAGCTCACCTCAGTAATAGCCGGTAAGCCGTCAGGGAAAAAATATGTGAGTCTTTCAGCGATAAATGAAAGCCTGTGAAAATCCCTGTCAGATACAAATCGTGATATGATATCACTGTAATAGACCGGAGGGGAAGGAGGTGTCTGTACTGAGCTTCCCTGGGCGAAAGTATAGACTTTGCGGCATACAAGCGGAAGTCCGTTGAGAAGCGTCGTACCTGAACAGAAACATCTGAGAAAGTAAAGATTCACGCTTGCCACCTTCAGGAAGGCAATATATGGCTGTATGCCTTCCTCTGTATCAGCTGAGGTACTTGCGTTTATAACAAGCATGGAGGGACCTGAAAAGCTCTCCTTTTCCTCTGTCCTGATAAAGAACAGGATACTATTGAATTCTTCCAGTGAAACTTTGAATACCTCGGCAATTGTGTTAATGATATTCATCCGCTGAGGCGTGTATTGCTTGTCAGCATCAATCAGCTCAAGGCACCTCAGAACCACAATGACCCTCTGCTCCTGTGTAAGGGTTTTATTGATCTTCTTACAGATGTTAAAGATTTTTACCGAATCCCGTACCGAGGCGGTGCCAGAAACACTTTTATGTCCTTTTTCCTGCAGGGGTCCTGCATTTTTGAGAAAAAGATTCATGAACTCATCCGCACTCTGATGGGAAAGTTGCTTATTGAGGAATGCTGAGACATAATCCCTCTCACTCTGCAGCATACCTCCGTCCTGTTTGACTATAAGGGCGAACAGCTCCATCATTGCCCGCAGGATCTCTTCACTCATTTTTCAGGATATGTTCTGATTACAGGTTCAGCCCCCAAGATAGCAAAATTACAGGAGAAAATTTCTCCGGCTTTTATCATAAGGAATGGATGCCTGATGACCGTTAAGGGTTTGCTGGCCCTGCCAATTTGCTTTTCCGGTAGCCATACAGAAAATATATTATCAGACCAATTGCAAGCCATACACCGAACATGGCCCAGTTGGTCCAACCCATGCCTGTCAGAAGGTAGAAGCATGATAAAAGCCCTATGACAGGGATCAGGGAAAAGTTTTTAGCATAAGAAAGAGCCGCAACGGTTGCCCATGCGATATAAAATATGATCATCGGGTAGTTTAGTTTGCTGTTACCGGCATCTGAATAAATAGAATTGGGATAAAATACGGCAATAACCACGAAACTGACGATGGTTACTGCAGGTACAATATATCTTGAATTTATATAAGGTATCTTGAACTTGCCTTTTTCTTTGATGCTATCGTTCCGGGGCAGAATTAGAATCCCTCCGCAGACCAGTACAAAGGCAAATAATGTTCCGATGCTGGTAAAATCAAGTACGATTTTTTCATCAGTGAAAAAAATAGGGATACCCACAACCAATCCGGTGACAATTGTGGCAAACCCGGGTGTCTTGAATCTGGGATGTATTGAAGAAAACTTTTTAGGCAGCAGGCCATCCCTGCTCATGCTCATCCATATCCTCGGCTGCCCCATCTGATAAACAAGCAGAACGCTGGTCATTGCAATAACGGCGGCTAACGAAACAATGAAAAGCATCCATTTGACACCGCTGATCTTGAAGATCTCGGCAAGAGGATCGCTTACTCCAAGCAGCTTATAGGAGGCCATGCCCGTTATTACCAGTGCCAGGATCATATAAATGACTGTGCAGATAATCAGTGAATAGATCATTGCCCGTGGCAGATCCCTCTGCGGATTTTTACTTTCTTCAGCCAGAGTGGAGACTGCGTCAAATCCTATGTATGCAAAAAAAACCGCTGACACACCGGCCATCACGCCGTTAAATCCGTTGGGCATAAAAGGTGTCCAGTTTTCTATGTCAACATGAAATGCACCAACTATGATCACGAGCACGATGATAGTCAGCTTTATTATGACCATGGCGTTGCTGAGGTTTCTTGACTCGCTGGTGCCGACGAAGACCAGTGCAGTAAGAAAGGTATTGATCGCTAAAGCAGGCATGTCGAAAATAATTCTCAGTCCTCCGATCTGCGGAGCAGTGAGCCATGCCGTCAATCCCTCACCGGGTGTGCCGGATACAAAGGCGGCGTGGGCGGACTTGTAATTTGTTGTAAGCCATTCCGGAATGCCATGTACAAGATTGGTGAAATATCCGCTCCATGAAAAGGCGATGTAAATATTACCTATGGAATACTCCATTATCAGAGCCCACCCAATGATCCATGCAAATAACTCACCGAATGTTATATAGGCATAGGTATAGGCGCTGCCTGAGACAGGTACCCGTGAGGCAAACTCAGCATAACACATCGCTGTGAAGCCGCATGCAACAGCACATATGGCATATAACAGTATGACACCCGGACCGCCTGAAAAACATGCATTTCCTATGGCGCTGAAAGTGCCGCCCCCGATGATGGCTGCAATTCCAAAGAAGGTGAGATCCCCGACCGACAGCACCCGGCGCATGCTGGTGCTTTTACCTTCTGCATCCGCAGTTGAAACTGGCTTTTTCCGGAGTAAGGAATTCGACATCTTAAAATGACAAAAACAAATATAGTTATTTAAAATCCCGAATTAAGGTTTCTATGCTCTCTGCTCTGCGCTCTGCGCTCTCCGCATTACGCTCAGATCTCGTACCTCACCTCTGAACATAACCAGGGCCTCTGACAACCCTTCCCGGGGTAGCTCCTGTATGTTCGCCATCTCTGAGCACCTGTATACCGTTGACAAATACATGGCTCATGCCGGTTGAATACTGGTGCGGGTCATCGAATGTTGCGTGATCCTGCACCTTTGCAGGATCAAACACAACGACGTCAGCATAATATCCTTCCTTGAGCGCGCCGCGCTTATCAATCTTCAAATTGGTGGCCGGAAGGGTAGTGAGTTTGTAGATCGCCTCCTCCAGGGGAATGACCTTTTCATCCCTCACATATTTACCAAGCAGCCGTGCAAAATTACCGTATGCCCTGGGGTGCGTCGCCGATTTTAGAAAGACCCCTTCAGGAGCCATCGATTTACCATCGGAACAGAAGCTCATCCAGGGAAGTGCTATTTCTTTCCTGATATTATCTTCGGACATGGAGAAATATACAACACTGATCCGGCTTCTGTCCTGTATAACCAGGTCCATAACAGTCTCTTCCGGTGATGTACCTCTCATGGCAGCAATCTCTGCAAGGGTCTTTCCCTGCAGGTATTTAAGTGAATCAGTGTCAAAACCAACTAGCAGGATTCTTTCGGGTGAGCCCGGCTTGCGGAGTATGGTTTTCATGATCTCCGGCCCTATGATTTTTCTGATCTTCGGGTCTTTCAGCCGTTCAACCCACTTGTCAAAACCGCCTTCCTGTACCCATTCAGGCATTATTACGTCGAATCCGGTGGAGCTGGCGACATAAGTATACATATCGGCAGTGATGTATAAGCCGGCTGATCTTGCCGAATCCACTTTGGCCACTGCCTTATCAAGCTTGTCCCAGTTTGTTCTTCCGGTCTGTTTGAAATGATATATTTCAGACCTGATATTCGCCTTTCTGGCTACATTGATCAGCTCATCTATTGATTCAAGGAGATGATCATCCTCATTTCTCAGATGAGA
>JADGPV010000165.1 GCA_017882245.1 Bacteroidales bacterium
AAAAGCGCTTTGAAGTGATCAAGGCAAAAGTACCTCTGGCAGAAATGAATAAATACTCGACAGCACTGAGCTCCATTACCGGAGGCCGTGCGATGTACACCATGAAGTTTGCGGAATATGCCCAGGTTCCCGGCGATGTTCAGGATCAGGTAATCAAGGCCTACTCTGAAGAAGAAGAGGAAGAATAGATAAACAAATGCAACCTGATCCCGATTTAAGAATTACCGAATTAGGACTCATCCTGCCTCCCGCTCCCAGACCTGTTGGTGTATACAAACCTGTCCTGATAGTGGGCAAATTCCTGTATGTTTCAGGCCAGGGACCCGTAAAATCCGATGGCACTCTTATGACTGGCAGACTGGGCGCTGATCTTGACACTGAGGAAGGGAAACTTGTGGCGAGGCAGGTAGGCCTTACAATGCTCTCAACTATTAAAACCCACTTTGGGGATTTAAAAAAACTCAAACGGGTCGTCAAGGTACTTGGCATGGTCAACAGTGCTCCGGGCTTTGATAAGCAGCCTGCTGTTATAAATGGGTTCAGCGAACTCATGGCTGAAGTTTTCGGCGAGGAAGATGGCATTGGCGTAAGAAGTGCCGTAGGTATGATACTTCCTTCAAATATTCCTGTGGAAGTTGAAGCCATGTTTGAACTTTATTAAGCTCATTAAAAGGTCAGTCCATGTCTGAAGAGGTGCCCTGGTATAAGATTGAAAATGAAAATGAAGTTTTTTCTCCCTCACTTCTTGTTTATCCTGACCGTGTAGAAAGCAATATCAGCAGAATGGTTGCAATGGCAGGCGATGTCTCAAGGCTAAGGCCTCATGTGAAAACGCATAAGATGTCTGAAATCATCAGACTGCAGATGAAGCAGGGCATTTATAAATTCAAATGTGCAACCATATCTGAAGCTGAAATGGTTGCAGGATGCGGGGCTGCAGATATTCTGCTGGCGATGCAGCCGGTAGGACCCGGTATTGAAAGGTTTTTCAGGTTAAAACAGGCTTTTCCGAATGCAAATATTTCGTGTATCGCTGATTCTGAGCTGATTCTGATGCAGCTATCGGAAATGGCAGTCAGATTGGATGCCGGTACTGAGATATGGATCGACATAAATGTTGGGATGAACCGGACGGGTATTGTTCCGGGAGAGGAAGCAATCCGGCTCTATAAATTGACTGACAATCTGCCCGGGTTGAAACCAGTCGGTCTGCACGTTTATGACGGACATATCAATGAAAAAGTATTTGAGCTAAGGAAACAGATATGCAATGAATCATTTGCCCCGGCACAAAAAATGAGAGAGGAACTCAATAAAGCAGGATTCAGCAAGGTAAAAGTTGTAGCCGGAGGATCACCAACATTTCCCGTTCACGCTTCCAGATGTGATGTGGAAACAAGTCCCGGAACCATCCTGTTATGGGACTATGGGTACAGCAGCTCATTCGCCGATATGGATTTTCTGCACGCTGCCGTTTTGTTAACACGTATTGTAAGTAAACCTTCGGAAGATATAATATGCCTTGATTTAGGCCATAAGGCTGTTGGTTCGGAGATGCCCCAGCCAAGGATTACAATTCCCGGCATTGATGATTTAACTATTACAGGCCATAGTGAGGAGCATATGGTAATAAGAACCCCGGATGCCAGGTACCTGAAGACCGGCGATACCCTTTATGCAATTCCAAGGCATATCTGCCCTACAGCAGACAGGTATGATACTGTTTATGTTGTTACAAACTCAAGAGTGACAGGTAAATGGAACGTTGAAGCCAGAAAGAGACAAATCACTTTTTAGTACTCCCCTGATTTGATAAAATTTCACTAAACATTTCCCTGGCGGAATTGTTTACAAAGAAGTCTAAATCAGTTACTCATGAATATGCAAATTGCTTTTCAGAAATTAAACTGGCTTGCGATTATTGCTGCGGCGGCCAGTGCATTTGTCCTGGGCGGATTATGGTATTCTCCGATTCTTTTCGCCAGGAGATGGATGAGAGAGACCGGGATTACTGAAGAATCAACAAAAAACGCCAATATGCTAAAGATTTTCTCCCTGGCATTCATACTTGCACTGATAGCATCGTTTTTTCTGGCAATGTTTATCGGACCCAAAGCCGGTGCGGGCTTCGGAGCTCTTGCGGGGTTTATGGCCGGACTTGGCTGGGTATTCACTTTCATTGGGATCAGCTACCTGTTCGAATCCAGAACCCTTGCTCATTTCCTGATCAATTCGGTTTACAGCATAGTCAGCCTGACAATTATGGGATTGATTATTGGGGTCATTCAGTAGCTTTGCCCTCTGTAGCTTTAGCGAAAGAGGGTCATTTGCTTCGCGTCATTAATGGTCATTGTCACCACTTAATGACCACTGAATGACAACTAAATGACAATTGAATGACTATTGAATGACTATTGAATGCCAACTTAATGACAACTACCTGTACAGGTATACAAAACCTCGGGTTTCCTTGCCGTCATACACAACATCATCCCAACCATAAGCCCTGATTATATAGAAATAGACCCCGGGAGTTGCTTTTCTTGCAGAGTTATTAATATTACCGTCCCAGCCTTTCCATGCCCTGAGGCTTTCCCCGTCACCATCAAAATTATATACTTTCAATCCGCTGCGGCTATAGATCTCCACAGTAAGTT
>JADGPV010000166.1 GCA_017882245.1 Bacteroidales bacterium
TGAACTCGATAATGATTGTATAAATAGCCATCGCAATAAGGATGGTTGACAGAAGGTTCAGTCCCCTGTATCTGGAGAGTGAGTTCAGGAATATCACGGCCATTGTCAGAAGTGCACCGGAAATTGCCAGAGGAGCAGCGATGGTTTTGAACCATGCGTGATTCCCTGTCAGTATGTCAATAAGCCACAGGAAGAGCAGGGTCGCTGCTGCTGAGGCTGCAATCATCAGGTATGGCCTCCTTCTGAGAAAATAGACGGAGGTGACCATGACTATCAGATACCCGATACAGGTTGTGGTAATCAGTGACCAGCTCATGCCCCTGCCAAAGACAAAATCTATTGCGAGGGTGACGATGACTCCCGATATCAGAAGCAACATGGTTATCTCATAAAGGGTTCTGATCTTCACTTTCTTCGAAAGCCTGAACAGGTCGGCGGGCGAAGCGATCTGAATCTTGCCCGGGTCTGCGGGTTCACAGAGAGGGCACTTTTCATTCCCTTCCCCCAGGTCCACTCCGCATTGTTTGCATATTGACATGACAGTAAAATTTTATTCTTTTTTAAGCAGTCTCACAGGCATTCCTGCTGAAGTGAGTGATTTTATAAACTGTCTCTCAAGCTCCGGGTTGGCGGTGAGTGATCCGAATGAGAGGATTGTGTTTACTCCGAGAGTTATGAGGCCGCCGGTGACTTTAATATGACTGTGCGGCGGCGGAGGTGTTACCGACATTGCCTTCATGAGCTCAGCAGCCGGTCCTGTCGGTATCACCCTTCCCATATTCGTAATGGTACTGGTAAACTGGCTGGGTCCGAACTTGTTATAAGCAAACCTGAGAATCGGACTCTTGATGAAGAGCGGAATGATCCGGATCAATGGATTTTTTTCACTGGATACGTTGCGGCTTATGACCTGCCTTATTTTCTTTTCATCGGTCATCGCCTGCAAGGTAAGTTTTACCACTGCAAGCAACTCTTCAAACGTATAATGTCCCATCCGGATATCAATCTCAGGCATAGCCCAAAGAGAAAAATTACGGAGGGTATGGGCTGAGTACCTCCTGCGCAGGTCAAAGGGAACCTGTACCCTTATATATGGAGACCCTCTGTCGTATTTATGGCGCAGTTCCTGGAGAGTAAGAAGATACATTGATGCAAGGTACTCAGTTATTGTGCAGTTACTTTGCTTTGCCAGGGCAGAAAGTGAAGCAGCGGGAAGCTCAAAGTCGGTTACCCTGAAACGCGGTATCTGGCGCAGCCTGAAGGGAAGGTGCCATGCACCCGGCAATATCCGAGGTTTAGGAAGCCCTTTTCTGTAATATTTAGGGAAGAGATCGTCAGTGCTGCCCGGAGGAGGACCGTCCTTTACTTCCGGAAATGGTTCCTCGGTGATGCCAAGGGCATACAGAAAATAAAAATTCATCAGTGTCTTAAGAAAAAAGATAGCACCCCCGCCATCGGTCAGGATATGAAAGAACTCCACCGAGACGCAGTTGTCACTCACGAGTACCCTGTAAACCAGCTCACCCCTCATTGTCCTCGGGAAGGGTTGACAGCGAGGCCCCCTGTCAGCAAGCATCCTTGGCGGCTTGCCGTTATATTCAAGATAGTACCAGAAAAAACCTTTGCACAGCTCAACACTGAACATCGGAAAGATCTTTGCAGTCTCTTCAGTGGCTTTTATCAATGCAGGCAGCACAACAGGAGAGGTGAGATAAACGGATATGCGGAAGACACCGGTAAGTTCAGAACCGGTAATAGCAGGATAGATTTTAGCTGCATTGTCAAGCTTCATCCACCAGTCTGGCTGACGGTCTCTTTCCTCTTTATTCACCCTGTGAAATTAAAAATCAAATTTACGAATTAACCCCGGCAATTGAATAATAAGTTGTCTGACAATTCCAAACCTCAGGATTATGAACTTCATTATATTTGTTTGCCTGATGGCAATATCATCTAAAAAAACGAATAAAGTGACAACCAGCATTTATCTTAAGAGGCTTGCAGGCGTGCGGGCCCTCATGAAGAAAAAAAAGATTGACGCACTCATAGTGCCTTCCACTGACCCTCATCTCGGGGAATATGTACCTGACCACTGGAGAGTCATTCAGTGGCTCACCGGTTTCAGCGGATCAACCGGGACGGCAGTGATAACAGGCAACTTCGCCGGGTTATGGACTGACAGCCGTTATTTCATCCAGGCGGAAGAGCAGCTGCGGAACAGCGGATTTCAGCTTGTCAGGCTGAGAGTGCCTCATACACCGGAGCATATTGAATGGCTTCAGGCAAAGCTCGGCAAAGGCAAAACGGTGGCTGTCGACGGCAGGCTGATATCAGCCGGAAATATGCGGCTGCTTATGGAGACTCTGTCACCGAAGGGCATACGACTGAACCTGAAAGCTGACCTGGTCACTCCTTTATGGAAGGACAGACCACCTATGCCAGATGATAAGGCCTTTGCTCTTCCTCTCAGATATGCCGGTGAGAGCCGGCGCGAAAAGATCAGCAGGGTGCGTGAGAAGATGACTGAGATGACTTCTGATTATCAGTTGCTTACAGCTGCAGATGATGTTATGTGGTTGCTGAACATCAGAGGGAGAGATATCAGATATAGTCCGTTGCTGCTCTCTTTTGCAATAGTCAGTCATGATCAGGTACTGTTTTTCGCTGACGAGGAAAAGATACCAGGACCGATGAAGTATGAGTTTGACAGGGACGGTGTTGTACTTCTTCCGTATGATTCTGTACCGTCAGTAATACGCAGTCTGCCTGAAGGTTCAAAATTACTTCTGTCGCCCTCGACAACTTCTGCTTCTCTGCTGAGGGCCATTCCGGGAAGTATAAATGTAAAAGAGGAAATAAGCATACCCACCCGGATGAAAGCGATTAAAAACAGGACTGAGATAAAGAACCTCCGTGATGTGATGGTGAGGGACGGTGTGGCTCTGACGCGTTTCTTCCACTGGCTGGAAAAAAAACCTGGACATCAGACTATTACTGAACTTACCGCTGCTGCCAGGCTTGATGAGTTCAGGATGGAGCAGGAAGGTTACACAGGACCATCTTTCGCAACCATTGCTGCTTACAACGGGCATGCTGCCCTGCCTCATTATACTCCTGACGAATCCACCAACGCAGAACTTGGGAAAACCGGCATTTTCCTTCTTGATTCCGGAGGCCAGTATTTCGGGGGTACCACTGACATAACCAGAACTATAGCGCTGGGAAAACCTGACAGAAGGAAAAGGAGTGATTTCACGCTTGCTCTTAAAGGTACAATTGACCTGGCGATGGTAAGATTCCCGTATGGCACAAGGGGCTACCAGATTGAAGTGCTGGCACGTAAAGCATTATGGTACAACGGATTAAACTATGGTCATGGCACCGGCCACGGCGTCGGCAGCTTCCTGAATGTGCATGAAGGTCCACAGACAATAGGCAATGCAGCATCAGGAGATTTAAAGACAATACTTGAACCGGGAATGCTGATTTCAGATGAGCCGGCAATCTACAGGACCGGTGAATACGGCTTCAGGACGGAGAACCTTTTCTTCTGTGCAGACGACTGCGAAACGGATCATGGAAGGTTCCTGAAATTTGAAACTGTCACTCTTTGTTATATTGACAGAGAGCTTGTTGAGGTATCACTGCTTGATGACACGGAACTGATATGGTTCAACGAATATCATGAAAAAGTATTCACGGCTCTGAGCAATTATCTTGAACCTGAGTTGGTGACATGGCTCAGAAAAAAGACTTTGCCCTTAAGCAGGCATGGTAAGCTCAAAAATCAGGGGGAGGATTGAGAGTCATGTGGCTCGGACATTACAGGTACATTGAGCAAGTCTCAAAAGGTCATTTTCAAATAATTATTTTAATTTGGAATTGTAAGGAATAATTAAATAACTTTGTATTGATTGGCATGGCTGATTTCTTTAGCTGATATTTTATTTGCGCCGGAGTTAACCTGCTGACATAAACACTTTTATTAACATTTAATTTATTTTCAAATGAACATTTTTGTAGCCAAGTTGAGTTCTGTTACCAAAGCAGAAGACCTTCAGGAACTTTTCAGTAAATTTGGAGAGGTAATCTCCGCAAAAGTTATTATGGATCGTGAAACCGGCTTTTCAAAGCGTTATGGTTTCGTTGAGATGGCTGATGACCGTGCCGGTTTTGAAGCCATAGAAAAGCTAAACAATTCAGAGCTTGATGGTAGTCAGATTATCGTTAAGAGATCTGAGCCGAAGGCAGAGAAGAAGCCTTTTAGACCCCGTCGCGATTTCCGTGACCGGGATCGTGAACCGAAATACTAGAATTTAAGGGCTGCCAGACGACAGCCTTTTTTTTATTATTTTTCCTTCCTGTTTTTAAGAACCCAAAAGAATAATGCAATGAGGTTTCGAGCAACTATATTACTATTAATGCTGTTTACGATAGCCAGGGCCCAGGAGGGCACCCTGTCAATGAGAGCAGGTTACTCTTTCCCCTTTGCTCCCTGGGGTGTCTGGTCCGATGATGTCACTTCCCTGTATGCTAATAATGATTTAACGTTTTACCCCGGCGACGGTTATATTCTGACCTTTGATACTGAACTTAAATCAAGGAATGACTTTTTGTCGTATCGGCTTGGGGCATTTTACCATTACGGAAGTGCCTATGACAGATATGAAGATAACAATCAGTTGTCAGAAGGGTGGCTATACCTGTCTGGTGCCGGGATTTACGGCGGTGTCAGTTTGAAGGCAGGATGGGAACATGTTGGCATATTCAACACATATGCGGCAGGTATTTTTTCATTTGACTACAGGCTGGAGCTTCAGTACTCATCAAAACTGGGTGTGGTGCCTATAGGCGATAAAATAGGTGAGGCCGTCTCCGGTCCGGGAGGCAAGTTTGAACTGGGCTGCTACGGGAAGTTCAGGGGTTTCGGGATTTACCCGTCTTTTCAGATATTCTATACTTATAACCGGCAGTCGCAGGCCTTGCTCCTGAAGACAGTAAACATTTCCGCCGGATACACATTTTAAAGGAGATGATCTGTCTTTCCTGTATGCAGCGACGCCCGGATCGGGCGTCGTTAGACTGTGGCTATGATATTTAAACAGTAAACGCCATTCCCATGGAGGGAATTTCTATGTTTTTAAATCCCCGCGATTCAAGGTAACCTTTATATATCAGCTGTGTCTCATACTCTCCATGTACCAGGAAAAACTTCCTGAGTTGTTGCGGGTCCTGGCATTGAAGGTAATCAGCCATCTCCCGGTAATCGCCATGTCCTGAATAAGATTCAATTTTAGCTATCTCTGCATTCACCGGGTACCTTGTGCCGTGAATTGAGACCTCCTTTTCACCCCTTACCAGCCTTGCACCAAGGGTCGCAGGAGCGCAGTATCCGACGACAAGAATGGTGTTGGCCGGGTTGGCTATGTTATTGGCAAGATGATGCTTTATCCGCCCTGCTTCCATCATTCCTGATGAAGAAATGATGATTATGGGGTGTCTAATTTCATTCAGTCTCTTGGAGTCATCCACCGAGGTTATATAAAAGAGTGAATTGAAACCGAAGGGATCAGGATCAGTGAGCATGACATTCCTTACATCCTCATTGAAGCACTCTGTGTGAAGCCGGAATATATTTGTAGCATTGACTGACAGCGGGCTGTCAACGTAGATATCGACTACAGGAAGGAGGTTTGCGTTATTTAGTTTATTCAGTGAATAGACTATCTCCTGAGTCCGGCCTACACTGAATGCAGGAATGATAAGCTTGCCTTTTTTTTCAACGCAGGTTCTGTAAACTACCTGACGGAGTTGTTCATCAGATTCTTCCATTGTCGGGTGAAGGCGGTCGCCATAGGTTGATTCTGCTATCAGGTAGTCAGCCTGTGCGAAGGGCTCGGGGCTCTTCAGAATCCTGTTGACAGGTCTGCCGATATCACCGGTGAAAGCGAGGCGTTTGATTCCCTCTTTCTCTTGCAGTTCAACGGTTGCCACTCCGCTTCCGAGCATATGTCCTGTATTTGTGAACTTTACCGTTGTAAATTCATCGATCCTGAATTTACGGTCGTATGCGACGCTGATAAAAAGTTTCATTGAAGCCAAAGCGTCAGCCTGGGTGAAGAGAGGTTCAACAGCAGGCAGGCCTTTCTTCTGTCTTTTCTTATTGAAGGTCATGGTATCCTGCTCCTGTATCTTGCCAGCGTCTGCAAGCATAATAGAGCAAAGATCACGTGTGGCATCGGTACAGATAACTGATCCCGAAA
>JADGPV010000167.1 GCA_017882245.1 Bacteroidales bacterium
AGAAGAATGATCGGACGGACCATATCCTTCTTCGGTGAAGCTTAGGTTAAGCAGGGTGGAGTCATTGACTGATTTTACAGTATCACGAAGTCCTGCTGCAGTTCCTACGCCACCCACCTGCACCCCGTTTCCCTCCTTCATCCGTCCCACCATATCGAGGTTCACCATCAGGTCGACAGATGAGGGATTGATACCCATGTTTTCGACGAAATACTTCGATCCCAGCAATCCCAGCTCTTCGCCGGTGAAAGCGACGAACAAAATGCTGCGGGCAAATCCCCCTTTCACCGCGGTAAGTTTCTCTGCCAGCTCTATCATCAGGGCAACGCCGGAGGCATTGTCGTCAGCTCCGTAATGAACCGCAACAGTATCCGGTGTCCTGCTTCCTGATCCGGGTCCTCCCATACCGAGGTGATCATAATGCGCACCAATAATGATATATTCATCTTTAAGGGTTGTGCCTTCAAGGGACATAACCACATTTGCAGCGACGGCATTCTTAGCCACGACCTCTGCCATACCGTCTGCTGTCGAACCGGTAATGAAGCTGTCAGGTTTGAGTTCTGATCCTGCTTTCTTTTCAAGCTCTTTTATAGTTTTTCCGGCAGGTTTCAGAATAGCATCTGCTATATTTCTTTTTATCTGCATTACAGGAATTCCTGCACTGCTCACGCCCCTTGAGGTTTTGTCAAGGTTATCGGCCGCATCCCAATCCTCACCTGATACGAGGAGTGCCCCTGCGGCTCCGTTCTCCCTGGCAGACAGCACCTTCACCCGGTCAGAGGCCAGAGTGTTATAGGATGAGGCAGCAGGATTGGCATCAGGATATCCGCGCATCATCAGAGCCCATTTACCCTTTAAATCAATATCCCTGAAGTCATTCCATTGCATAGAATCGTTTGCCGCCATAAAGCCATATCCACAGAAGACCACTCTGGCATTAAGCGAGTCGTTTGCCGTGAGAGCCAGCGGAACAAAGTCAGTTCCGGGGACCAGCACATTACCATTTATTGCAAGCCTGTTCTCCTTGCCGCTCTCGGCTGAAACGTTTACATTAAATCTTTGCAGGCCGTCACCGATATATGGTTGCAGTTTTGCTCTGCTTAGCTGCCTTCTTATATAGGATGCCGCTATGGTGTCGGGTCCTGTTCCCGTCCCCCTTCCGGCAAAATCATCACTGGCAAGGCGCGAGGTGATATCCATGAGCTCATCCCGGGTTATTGTTGCGTTACGGTTTGTTATTGCACACGAACTAAGGAGAAGCGCTATGGAAGCACTTACTATAAAGCTATATCTCATATCAGATCTATTCAAATTTCAGAATGGCTTTTTTAATAATGGAGATGGCATCGCGAAGCTGCTCTTCCGTGATAACAAGGGGAGGTGCGAACCTGATTATATGACCGTGGGTGGGTTTGGCCAGCACACCCAGCTCCATCATGGCGAGGCATACATCCCAAGCTTCCTTTCCGTTCTTTGGTCTTATAACGATGGCATTGAGAAGGCCTTTACCCCTTACGAGCTCTATCATGTTTGATTTAAGTGCCCTCATTTCGTCACGGAATATTTTTCCGAGCTTCTCAGCTTTCTCAGCAAGTTTTTCCTCTCTGACAACCTCGAGTGCTGCTATGGCAACTTTTCCTGCCAGAGCATTGCCGCCGAATGTTGATCCATGTTCGCCGGGTTTAATTGTAAGCATTATATAATCATCTGCAAGTACGGCAGAGACCGGCAGAACACCACCTGAGAGTGCCTTGCCCAGAATGAGGATATCAGGTCTCACACCTTCATGGTCACACGCCAGCAGCTTGCCTGTACGGCCTATGCCTGTCTGCACCTCATCAGCAATGAAGAGAACATTCTTCTTCCTGCAGAGGTCGTAGGCCTTTTTGATATATCCTTCATCAGGAACGAAGACGCCTGCTTCACCCTGTATCGGTTCAACAAGGAAGCCGGCAACATCAGGATCAGCAAGAGCTTTCTCAAGGGCCGGGATGTTATTGTAAGGTATGGTTATGAAACCGGGAGTGAAAGGTCCGTAGTCCTTTCTTGCATCCGGGTCTGTCGACATGGAAACGACAGTTATCGTGCGGCCGTGAAAATTGCCTTCACAGACAATGATCTTAGCCTGGTTCTCTCTGATTCCTTTTACAAGGTAAGCCCACTTTCGGCACAGTTTAAGGGCGGTCTCGTCTGCCTCAGCCCCTGTGTTCATTGGCAGAACCTTATCATAACCGAAATACTTTGTGATATATTCTTCGTATTCACCAAGGACAGAATTGAAAAAAGCCCTTGATGTGAGAGTAAGCTTACTGGCCTGCTCAACCAGCGCGGCGGTTATTTTGGGGTGGCAGTGACCCTGGTTAACTGCTGAGTATGCTGATAAAAAATCATAGTAGCGTTTGCCCTCAACGTCCCATACATACGGTCCCTGGCCTCTGTCAAGCACAACCGGCAGGGGATGATAGTTATGGGCTCCGAATTTCTCTTCTCTATCGATATAATCCTGAGGTTTCATATGTAAAAATTTTATGTTATTAATTATTTATCAGGGAGGACAATTTTACGAACCTTTTTCGACAAAAAGAAGCTTTGGAATCATGATTTTCCCAGGAGGAGGTCAGGTCTTTTCTTTTCGGTGTTCCGGACTGACTGTTCAAATCGCCATTTTTCAATTTCCGGAGTATTACCACCAATCAGAATATCAGGTACTTTCCATCCTCTGAAATCTGCAGGTCTGGTATAAACGGGTGGAGCAAGGAGGTTATCCTGGAATGAGTCTGACAGAGCAGAGCCGGAATCGGAAATAGCTCCGGGAAGAAGTCTCACAATTGCGTCTGTTATCACTGCTGCAGGCAACTCGCCTCCGCTGAGCACATAATCTCCGATCGATATCTCCATAGTGACAAGATGATCCCTGATACGCTGATCAATACCCTTATAATGACCGGCAAGAATGATGATGTTTTTTTTCATCGAAAGGTCATTGGCAATATGCTGGTTGAAAGAGATGCCATCAGGAGAAGTATAGATGACCTCATCATAGTGACGCTGAGAGGAAAGGTGGGTGATGCAATTATAGACTGGCTCAATCATCATAACCATTCCTGGTCCTCCGCCGAACGGATAGTCATCAACACTTTTATGTTTATCTGTCGAGAAATCGCGCAGGTTAATTATGTTGATTTCTGCTATACCTTTTGCCCTTGCCCTTTTGATTATCGATTCGTCAAATGGACTTCTCAGAAGTTCTGGCAATAATGTTATTATATCGATTCGCATAAAATTCTAATTGGTAAATCTAACATTGTTTTTTTGTATATTTGAATGCATTTATGCCAAAATAACAATCAATAAATTCAAAAATCATGGGAAAATTTGTGATCTCAAAAAGAAAAAACGGTGAGTTCCAGTTCAACCTTGAAGCAGGCAACGGCGAGACAATCCTTACTAGCGAAGGATATGCTTCAAAACCTTCATGCATGAATGGTGTCAAGTCAGTTATGAAAAATGCCGCTGAAGTAAAGAGGTTTGAAGCAAAGGTTGCAAAGAACGGTAAATTTCATTTTAACCTGAAGGCTACAAATGGCCAGGTAATTGGTTCAAGCGAATTATACGAAACACAAACCAGCTGTGACAACGGTATTGCCTCGGTGAAGAAGAATGCCGTTGATGCAAAAATTGACGATCAGACCAGATAAGCAACTTAATGATGTTATTAAACCCTGCCTCCCGTGGCAGGGTTTAATTTTTCCAATAGTCATAAATGGAATGCAGGAGCAGTTGCGGAGCCTGCTGTATAGTTCCGTCGATATCATCTCCTATACCCGGAATGCCTGGCGGCAAACCTTCAGGAGTGAGATGCATTCATCTTTCAGCTGATTACAGATGCGCATTATGGAACAAACCTGAAAGACCAAGGGTCTGCCTGGTATTCAGGGCTGAACCGGAATTCTGCGGCAGCGACCGGAAGGAGGCTATCTCAATACTGTCATCGCTGTTGTGATCAAAATTTTCCTGCCAATGATCTTGTAAAGCTGGCAATAGATGGAAAAAATGACATTACTTTGGCTACATGTAAACCTTTGAACTAAAACCCCGTTAACTGAAACCATGAAAAACAAGATCATTCCCCAGGGTTATCTCTACACGAAAGGATACACAAATTACATATTTGTGCTGCTCTTCCTGCTTTATATGTTTGATTATATAGACAGGTCGATTGTCACGTCGATGTTTGTTAATATTGAAAAGGATCTGGGGATAACGCATACCCAGAGCGGACTTCTTATGTCGGCGGTATATTGGGCAATAGTCCTGCTTACATTTCCTGTTTCAATACTCGTTGACAGATGGAACCGGACAAAAACGATCGGTATCATGGCAGTACTATGGAGCTTAGCCACGGCATTATGTGCTCTTACCGGCAACTTTATGCAGCTGTTGTTTACAAGGGCTTTGATTGGAGTAGGAGAAGCAGGCTATGCTCCCGGCGGTACAGCCGTGATCTCAGGTCTTTATCCCGAGGATAAGCGATCCAGGATGATGGGTCTGTGGAATGCTTCAATACCTATGGGAACGGCCATTGGCGTACTACTGGGAGGTATTATTGCCACCAGGCTGGGGTGGAAGCATGCTTTCGGACTGGTGGCCCTGCCTGGACTTATTATAGCCGTGCTTTTCTTCTTTGTGAAAGACTACAAAACTGTCGATCTCTCTTTTACCGATAGTCAGAATAAAAGGACAAAGATGAAAGTAAATGATATCACTAAAGAATTCCTGTCCAGACCTTCTCTGATATTGACTTATTTCGGATTTGCTGCGGTTGTTTTTGTCTCAACCTCACTTATAACATGGCTTTCAACCTATTTCCACGTCACGCGTGACCTTCCCGTCGAGAAGGCAGGTTCGATGGCAAGTGCGGTAATGGTTCTGGCAATTGTGGGAGCACCTCTGGGAGGATACATTACCGACCAGTGGAGAAAAACGAACCTCAGGGCGCGCCTGTTACTACCGGCAATGACATCTCTTCTTTCGGCAGTCTTTCTGCTGATTGCGCTATGGTTCACTAAGGGAACTGTTCAGTATATCTTCTTCCTGTTGATGGGCGTGACGCTCACTGCTTTTGTCCCGGCAGCGGCTGCCGTAACGCAGGATGTCATACATGCAGGACTGAGGGCAATGTCATATGCCATTGCTGTGGTGGTGCAAAACCTTCTCGGAGCCTCTACTGCACCTTTTGTTATAGGCAAGCTCTATGACATATACGATATCAAGACAGCCCTGTCCCTTCTTCCCTTTATGCTTATGCTCGGAGCCATTCTCTTTTATACAGGTTCACATTTTTACCTGAAGGATCTTGGCAAAACAGCAAAAATAAAACTGGAGGCTGAGGTATAGATGAGAATTGCCTTGCTGGGATACGGCCGTATGGGCCGCGAGATCGAACAGGCTGCTGTCGCAGATGGTCACACCGTGGTTTTAAGGACTGATATTCATAATTCAGGCGATTTCAACAATGTAACGGCTGAGAGGTGTGATGTTGCCATTGAATTTACAGGACCCGGGGCAGCAGCCGACACAATCCTCAGAGCTCTTGTACTCGGCATTCCGGTAGTCTCAGGCTCGACGGGATGGCTGGCAAGATATGACGAGGTGACGCGTCTCTGTCTTGAAAAAAACGGCTCATTCATCCATTCATCGAATTTCAGCATTGGTGTAAATATTCTCTTCAGGCTTAATAAAGAGCTTGCGCGAATAATGAATCTCCACCATGATTATCAGGTGTCTGTTGATGAAATGCACCATGCACAAAAGCTTGATGCCCCCAGCGGGACTGCTATGACTCTTGCAGTGGATATTGCGGGTCAGAACAGTGCGTATAACGGATGGTGCAAAGCAGGGGATATGACTGATCCGAAGAAAATAACAATTACGTCACACAGAGAGGGTAAAGTACCCGGAATTCATACTGTGACCTGGGCATCGGATGCAGATAAAATTACCCTCAGGCACGAGGCGCTGAGCCGCAAGGGATTTGCTGCAGGAGCATTGCTGGCTGCGGGCTATATCTCAACCCGCAGAGGGGTTTTTACAATGAATGACGTCTTAAA
>JADGPV010000168.1 GCA_017882245.1 Bacteroidales bacterium
CTGTCTCCTGCTGATAAGGTCTCTGAAAGATACAAAAGAATTTTTTTTAGTTATGTTTGTGAATGGTTTTTACGGACTAAACATGGATTCTCAGCATAACAGGATAATTCACCTGGTAAGTTTTAACATCCCCTACCCACCTGACTACGGTGGTGTCATGGATGTCTTTTACAAGATATCTGCGCTAAAGAAACAGGGTGTTGACATTATACTTCACTGCTTCAGCTACGGACGTTCGCATTCAAGAACGCTGGAACGTGAATGTCTTAAGGTTCATTACTATCGTCGCGATCTAAATCTGTTCCATCTGTTCAGCAAGGAACCTTTTATAGTCCTTTCGCGCAGGGGCGATTCCCTTCTAAAGCATCTCCTGGCTGACACGCACCCGATAATATTCGAAGGGCTGCATACCACCCACTTTCTTGGCCATCCTTCTCTCTCCGGACGGATGACAATGGTCAGAACACATAATATTGAACATATATATTACCGTAACCTGGCTCACAATGAGAGAAATCCATTCAGAAGATATTTCTACAATGCTGAAGCCTGGAAGCTTGAGAGGTACGAGCCAAAACTGGCAATGGCATCATTGCTCCTGACAATCTCTCCCGGCGATACTGAATATTTTTCTTCGAGATATGGCAATGCTCTTTTCGTTGGGCCCTTTCATCCCTCGAATGAATGTAAATTCACAGACGGAAAGGGTGATTATGTACTTCTTCACGGAGATTTTTCAACTTCCGAGAACAATGCAGAAGCCAGGTTCTTTTTGAGAGAGGTAATCCCCGGGTGGAAATACAAGACAGTTATTTCCGGCAAGAAGCCTTCGGAAGAGCTGATGCATGATGCCTCATTGTTGAAGCATGTGAAAGTCATCCCGAATCCGTCTCTCGTACAGATGAATGATCTTATAACCAATGCTCAGGTCTGTCTGCTTGATGCCTATCAGCCTTCAGGAATGAAGCTGAAGCTGATAAACGCACTATGCATGGGTCGGCATGTGATCGCATCGGCATCTGTTGTGGCCGGTACAAGCCTGGAAACCCTTTGCAGCATTGCTGCCAGACCGGATGAATGGAAAAGCCTGACTGACAAATTCATGAATGAGGAGTTCACTGCAGAGATGAAGGAAAAACGTCAGCTCCTGCTCGGTGAGATTGCCAATAACAGTGTAAATGCAAAAAGGATTATTGAATCACTAAGCAATAACAATAAGCGTCAGTAATACACCTGACAGCTACTTGTAAATCCTGCGCCTGTTAAGCTCCCGGCGATAGGCACTGGCATACCGGTTATGTTCAGCGAGGGTGCGGGAGAAGTGGTGATAACCCGAAAAATCAGCTTTCGCCACAAAATAAAGATAATCGTGCTTTTCTGCATTCAGGACAGCATCAATTGCTGGTTTGGAAGGGCACCGCACCGGTCCCGGCGGCAGACCCCTATATTTATAAGTGTTATATGGCGAGTCGGTTTCAAGATGTTCATCCAACACCCTGCGAATGTTGAAATCATTTACTGCAAACTTAACTGTGGGGTCAGCCTGCAACGGGATGCCCTGACGCAACCTGTTCAGATAAACACCTGCTATCCTTGGCCTCTCATCAGCTTTGACCACCTCTTCATCAATGATGGAGGCAAGAATTGAAACATCTACAGGTGTCAGGTTCTCTGCTTTAGCAAGATCCTTACGTTCATCGTTCCAGAAAGCTTTGTATTCCCTGAGCATGCGCCGATAGAAACCTTTTGGGTCCATATTCCAGTAAAGCTGGTATGTATCAGGCAGGAAGACAGAAATAAGTGTCGCATGAGTAAAACCATCTGCCGAGTAATTATTCTCATCAGCAAAGAACTGAGACAGCGATGCCGAGTCGGCTTCGATCTGTTTGCCTATCTTTCCTGCCAGCTCATCCAGAGTACGGATATTGTTCAAGGTTACATTCCCCGGAACTTGCTTCCCTGATCTTATTATATTCACAATATGGTTATTGCTCATTCGGGACTCAATCATATAAGAGCCTGGTTTAAATGACTGGCCGAGAGATTTCAGCCTTGCAGTGACAAGGAAAGTTCGCTCATTCCGGAGAGATCCGGAGCTTCTTAAAGTGTCAATGAGATCATTAAAAGTGGACGCTGATGGCAGGTATATCCTGCGGGCAGTATCAGCTTTAACATTTGATTTAAGGACAACTATCCATAAAAAACCAGCACCTGCCAGGCTTGCCGCCAGAACACCAAAGAACAGATACCTAATTAACTTTCTCATCAGGACTCAAATTAGTACAGGGGACCAAAGATGCGGGCAAGTGATTCCTTATATCTCTCCATCCTTCTCCTTTTCACCCATTCTGAAATGATTACCTCAGTGCAGTTCTTCAGGTCTTCGGAGAATACAGCGCCAAGCCTGGATGCAAAATCTTCGTCATAGATAAGGGCAGTGACTTCGAAATCAAGGTCAAAGCTTCGCACATCAACATTTGGAGAGCCTACAGATGAAAAAACGCCATCAACAAGCAAGTATTTCGAGTGAATGAAACCTTTACCATACAGGTAAACCCTTACGCCGGCTTCCAGCAATTCTGAGATATAAGACCGGGTGTTCCAGTTAGTGAGGATAGAATCTGACTTTTCCGGGAAGATCATTCTCACATCAACACCGCTCAGGGCTGCTGTTTTAATTGCTGTAAGCATGCTCTCGTCAGGACTGAAGTATGGTGAGGTGAGGTATATTGACGACTTTGAGGTGGCAATAGCTGAAAAATATACCTGCATTATCGTTGCCCAATCGGTATCAGGACCGCTCGAAGCTACCTGCACCAGGCAGCGTTTGCCTGTCTTCCTGTTGATTTCAGGGGAGATGTCCGGTGTCAGCTCCTCTCCGCTGAGAAAATCCCAGTCTGCAATAAAAACCCTGTCAAGAGCTGCTACTGACTCACCCTCAAGCCTGAGGTGAGTATCAATCCAGGGTCCGAGATCAGGCAGACCATGGATATATTTATCTGCAATATTAATTCCTCCGACGAAGCCTGTCTTACCGTCTACTACAAGTATTTTGCGGTGGTTACGGTAATTCATCTTGCTTGAAAAGCTAGGGAAGCGTACCGGCATGAAAGGGAAAATCTGAACACCTGCTGTGCGCATCTCCCTGAGATAGGCATTGTGTATGTTCCAGCTCCCTACATCATCATAAATGACCCTGACCTTTACCC
Source organism: Bacteroidales bacterium (assembly GCA_017882245.1). Taxonomy (GTDB): domain Bacteria; phylum Bacteroidota; class Bacteroidia; order Bacteroidales; family VadinHA17; genus SR-FBR-E99. Next base: position 3,210 of record JADGPV010000168.1, read on the forward strand.
CTTCCTTTGCTTTTCGTTTCAGCAGTTCCTTGAACTCAGTGCCAAGATTATCAGGCTCAATACGATAAAACTCGAGATGGACATAATTCTCTGATGAAGCGATAGCTTCAAGCATGGCTGAGAAGGTTTCTCTTCCGTTAATAAGAAGTCTGATACTGTTGTCAACAGTGAGCAGCGACCTGTTGTTCTTAAGCATCAGGTGCATAAGGTGGGCCTTCGACCTTACCGCTTCACTCTCCTCAGCAAGTACAGCGGGAAGTGATGTCACTTGCAGGCTTATGTTGTCAGACAATCTGCCTATGTCAGTCAGGCTTTTGCGCGTATATATCTTCTCTTTCCGGTAATTCCTTCCGAAGAACATATAAATGATCACACCGGCCACCGGAATAAACAAAATTACGAGGAGCCAGGAAAGGGTTTTGACAGGATTCCCATTCTCAGTAACAATCATCAGGCAAACTGAGATAACTGTGAGCACCCACAATATTGCCAGCACATCCAGAAGCACTGTCATAATATTTCCTGTCAAGAGCATAAGTAACTGCTTTACTTATCTGTAAAAATAAAAAAACTCTTCCGCCTGACAACGGAAGAGTTCATTTATGACATTATACGATCAGAATATTAAGCCTGCTTGTATCAGAAGGGCACCTGTTCTGTCGTCAAGTGTAAAGGTTTCACCACCGATGGTTATCTTGTCGCCAAACTGGTTCAGGTTACCTTCATATCTTAAATCCAGCGTCAGTTTATTAAACAGGTCAATTCCAACACCTGCCTGGTAGCCGAATGTGGCCCTCTTGTAGGTCGCTCCCTGAATTATTTCTTTTGGGTCGCTTATCAGAACTGATGCAGCCGGACCGGCATTTATTCTCAGGAATGCCAGTTTAAACCCCAGTAAAACAGGAATGTTGAGTTTATTGAACTTCTGGTTATAAATGACCGGAACTCCGCCTGCTTCAACGTCATCATAAGTGACAGAATTTGTGGCTGTGGCAAGAAGCAGTTCAGGTTGTAGGTAAAAGCCTAAAAAAGAAGCTCTCATAAACACTCCTCCCTGGGCTCCCCATTCTGCTGTCTTAAGGTTCTGAATAGTCACAGTAGTGTTTTTGAATGTCTGATTTGTAAATGTAAAGTCAGTGCTTGCTCCTGCTTTAATACCGAAATGAATCTGTGAAAAAAGAGGTGAAGCAAGCATAATTGCAAACATAACAACCAGGATCTTTTTCATTTTTGTCTTTTTTAGTTAATAGTACAGGATTGTAAAATGATAAACGTCAAAAAGTATCAAAAGGTTGCACGGATTGACAAAAAAGGCTTGTTTATTTCACTTTTTTGCCAGTTCTGAGAAGATTATCTCCTTCATTTTGTCAAATTCATCGCGCTCAAAGAGGCGTGTAAGAAAAATGATTTTGCCTTTCCTGTCAATTATTACATTTCGCGTAACACCTGACTCCTTCAGGGAGTAAAGAGCAAAGATTTCAGCACCGGGGTCGAGAGCGAGAGGATATGTTATTTTCATGTCGTCCCTGAATTTCAGCACCTTTTCCCCGGGTTCACCGCGGTCTATTCCAATTAAGGCCAGGTCTTTTATTTTTCCCGGTAACCATATTTCACTCTCGATAAATGGCATCTCCTTGCGGCAAACACTGCACCAGCTGGCAGTGAACTGCAGCATGACAACTTTCCCTCGCAGGTCTGAGAGCTTGTAGGTCCTGCCCCCTGCCTCCATGATGGGAAAATCAGGAGCTGTATCACCTACCTTAATAATATATCCATTCTCATAGGCCTTCTGTTTCTGAGAGAAAGCTGCAAATGCAATCAACGATACCGCAACAACTATTATCAGTCTTTTCATTTGTGTGCTTTAAAGTTTCGCAAAAATACGGTTTTGTCAGACATCTGCTATTGGTTATCTGTTGTCGGTTCGGTTGACGGGAATGTCAAAATTCAATCCTTAATACATAATTCTTAATTCTTAATTCTTAATTCTTAATTCAGATCTCATGCCTCATCTGCCTCCGGTTCAATCTCCAGATAGTTGCTGCTCTTCTGAAGCTCCAGGTAGCCCTTTCCTGATTCCCTGAACCCGTACTCGAAACAGTATGACCATCTTAGTCCTTCCTTCGTTTCGACGAGGTGGGTAAAAAAAGTGAAATTATAACCCTGTGCGATCAGGGCATCACGGTGAATGCGATGGTGGCCGTCGTCAAACAGGTCAGAAAGGATCCTTCGGTTTCGCCTCAGCTGGGCATGAACATTCCGAACATAATTATTCTGGTCACGGTTAAGACGGTTGTTGTAATTGTTGCGGCACTGGTCGGAGCAGAATTTTTTATCAGACCGGCCTAGAAGTTTAGCTCCGCAGTCAAGACATACTCTTTCCACAGCGTAATGTTTTGATAAAGTTAACAAAAAACGTTTACAAACGAATATAAACGACTGAGAAATGAATAGAAATGATTAATAACCGAATGATGTGTCAGAGAGGGTGCACCTTTGTATCGTTAACAGCATTATTAACCTAATAACTAAGTATCATGAATGCATTAAGAAACAGGGTTCAGCTGATCGGAAATGTCGGTCATGAACCGGAAATCAAGACGCTTGACAGCGGCAAGAAAGTGGCAAAATTCACGCTGGCCACAAATGAGAACTTCAAGAGTGCAGATGGCACCAAAACCGAGGAGACAGTCTGGCATTCCGTCGTTGCATGGAACGGGCTGGCAGAGCTCTCTTCAAAGTACCTTAAGAAAGGCAAACAGGTCTGTATCGAGGGGCGCATCAGCTATCGTACCTACACTGACAAGAACGGAGTGACGAAGAACACTACCGAGATCATCGCTTCAGATCTGATGCTTCTCAGCTCGCCGAGGACAAAGGCAGAAAAAGAAATTGCCTGAGGAAACAGGGCAGGTGTGGAATATCGTTTCCGTGTGGTAGAGACGCCCAAATCGGGCGTCTCTACTGTTATCGTCCGGCTGACTCCCTGCCCGCTCTCAGTGCCTTCAGGTTAAGGTCGACAACCTCCTCCCCCTTACGTTTGAAAAGTTGCCTGACCGAATTTTCCAGGCTTTCGAAAGGCAGAGAGATGAATGAGGATGCAGCTCCCAGAATGACCATGTTACCCGACCTTGACGAGCCAAGGTCCTTTGCAATGGCATCAGCATCAATGACAATAGTGTTACCCGTTTTCTTCAGCTCTGCCATTATCTCATCAGTGTCAGGGTAATCAGTGATGTTGATAAAAGGGACCGAGTTCGTAACAATCCATCCGTCAGGCGAGAGCCACGGCAGATAACGCAGGGCCTCCATAGGCTCAACACTTATTATCAGGTCAGCCTTGCCATCCGGTATGAGGTCTGAATGTATCTCCTTGTCTGATAACCTTAGATGCGACTGAACATCACCTCCCCTCTGACTCATTCCATGTACTTCCGACTGTTTCAGAAAAAGGTTCTTTTCAACGGCAGCAAGTCCAATAGTAGCTGCGATGGAGAGGATGCCCTGTCCTCCAACGCCTGCCAGTATTATGTCACACTTCATGTTATTGCTTTGTTTTATTTTTCTCTGTAGCATCAGCTTTCTTATTTCTTGATGCAGTCTGAATGCACTCTCTTCTGGCCAGCACCACAGACAATCCGTGATACAACAGTTCCTCCCTCATTACGGCAATGTTCTCTTCATGATTTTTTCTCAGCGGCACTATCACCCTCAGGTGATCACGGTTGACACCAAGGCCGAGACAAATGCTTTCGAGCCTGTCGGTAGCCTGCGATTTCTGTCCTCCGGTCATGCCTGTGGTCGAGTTATCTGAAATAATAACCGTTACAGGCGAGTTCTTAATCACCGCATCAAGTAGTCCGGTCATTCCTGAATGTGTGAAAGTAGAGTCTCCTATGACTGCTACGGCCGGAAAGAGTCCTGCGTCAGCAGCACCGACAGCCATTGTCACCGAAGCGCCCATATCAACGCATGAATTGACCATATTGTATGGAGGCAGGGCTCCCAGCGTATAACATCCGATATCCGAGAAGACC
>JADGPV010000169.1 GCA_017882245.1 Bacteroidales bacterium
ACCCAGATATTGCCCCGGTAGTCTTCAGTGATATATGTCACAAAATTGCCCCACAGACCGTTCCTGGTATCGTACATGCTTATGTCACCGCTTTCGCTGCCAAGCCTGTAAAGCCCTCCGTTATAAGTCCCGAACCACATGTTGCCCTTTGTATCTTCAAACATGGTGGTTGTCTGGAAGTACCTGGGAATACCTTCGGGATTGTAGGAATTAAACCTGTCACTTGCAGGATCATACTTCTTGATGCCCATGTCGGTTATGCAGTAGAGGTTACTGCTGCGGTCGGTGTAAAACCCGAAAGCATAATTGCTCAGACCCTGACGTCCGAGGTATTGTTGACCTGTCATGACGCTAAAACGCGGATCGGGATTATCAAGCCTCAATGCTCCACCGAGTGACGTTGCTACCCAGATCGATCCTTCATACTCCGTTATGGCAGTGATATCACCGTTAAGGCTGAGAACAGGATTGACCCCGCTGTTGATCCTTGCAGAATCGATGCCTATGAATATTGATGGAGAGAAGGAGATACGCTTAAAGGCATCATCTTCAAAGAGTGACATGCCTCCGCCGATATGACCGAGCCAGATCCTGCCCCGGCTGTCCATGCAGATGCTCTTTACCCCTCCGGGGGCCATGCTGTCAGAAGTAGAAAAGTTCTCAAACCTCAGTCCGTCAAAACGTGTGGCGCCGCTGCCGGTACCAAGCCAGATGAAGTCATTGGCATCCTGGATAACAGTGTATACTTTTGAAGCGCTGAGCCCCTCCTTTGAACCGTAATGTTCAAAATAATAATTCTGCCCTGAAGCGTTGCGGGGTATGATAATAAGGAAAAGAAACAGCCATGCTATTAAAGTAGATGAAGAAACTTTGTAATAGCTGCTTCTTACCACCATCGGGCTATTTCTTTATGAAGAAGAAAGTTCCGTCTTCATCCTTGAGCCCGGTAATTTTTCCAAACTTTGGCTTCTGCTGGTTGTTCTGCGAAACAGCCTTGATGACCTGCGAAACGATCTCTTCAATAGAGATGCAGGTTTTCGGGTTGCCTTTCAGGGCATTCACAAAAGTACGGGTGAACTGTGAATCGTCAACCGCCAGCTCATAACCGGCAGATGAAAATACCTGGCTCGATTTGAACTGTGTGGCGCGCCAGTCAGCACAGTTGCGCAGCTTGATATCAGATCTCATCGCCTGGTAGAAGCTGGGGCCCGACTCGCAGGCATCAGTGATGACAAGGACATGCGTGAGATAATTCATGTATGCCTCCATCGAAGCCCTGAGGGTGGTCATGCTGTAATATGTGAATTCCTCATCACGCCGGGCATCAACCGGTATCCAGTAACCAACATCATTGATGAATTTACCGTGACCGGCAAACCATATGACAAGCGATTTGATCTGCTTTGCCCTGACCTCGTCTCGGAGATCAATGGAAAAGAACTTCTCCATCTGCTCTTTCGTCTGGTTGCGAAGCCTCCGTATCGGGAGGACCTGGTAATTTTCCTCAAGGACGCCTGTAATCAGATTGGCATCCTTGGGAGGACCCTGCAGAGCTGCAAAATTCTGATAATCACTGTTCTCAATAAAAATGACAAGCGTATTGCCCATCGGGTTCGTTTCAGAGATGGTAGTTCCGTTGCGGTTCAGAACGTAATCCTTAATTGTCCGGTTACCGTACTTGTCTTCAACAAGAATGGTGATCTTGTCATTATTCCGTATATCAATACCCTTGGCTACGAAGGCGGGATTAAGGTTATCCTGCGAGAACTGTGCACTGATATTTTCAATCTTTACCGACCTGATAACGTTCTGATCCGTCACTTTTCCTTCGATATCGATACGGGTGGCGATGCTGTCGATCATCAGAACATCATCCCCGATCAGATAAGGGGCGAGGATCTGTATCTCGGGAGGATCGACTTCCGTGCGCCTGATATGATATGTAAGTACGCTTTCATTGTCATACACATCGCGTGCAACTATCCTGAGCACCTCGTCCGCTGGTATACTAACCTCGGCAGAGAATGGTATTGAGCCGCCACGGCTTTCATATTTCACAGGGATGTCGTTGATTGAGAACTCAGCAAGAAGGCTCTTATCGGCGATCCTGCCCGTCACCAGAACACTGGTGCGGTCAAAGCCCACCTCTATCTCGCGGCCTCCGACAATTGTCGGCGTCTCAATTGAGATCTCAGGACTGCCTGACTCGCGGTTAATAATAAACAACCTGTCATTGGCCTCAGTAAGCATCTTCTTTGTCTGAGATTTCTCTTCATTCATGGCAATGACTTTCGTATAATCGGCCGCAGCTTTCTCGAAATCGTTGATTTCCTCGTAGGAATGGGCGCGCTTGAGATATACATCAGGCTGGTACTGGTCAATAGCAAGAGCTTTGGTAAAGTCGTTGACAGCAGCGAGGTGTTGATTAAAGTTCTGGTAATATGTCCCCCTCCTTACATAATGAGATTTGTTGGCGGGTTCAAGCAGTATGGCCGTAGAAATGTCGTTTATGGCCGATGGGTAGTCAAGCCTGGCCTCGTATGCCTGGGCTCGGGTGAGATATGCATCAACTGACTTCGCATCCTGCTGCATCACCATATTGCACTGTCCGAGAGCGCTGTTGATATCACCCTGGCGGATTAGCACCCTGGCCAGCTCAAGGCGTGCTACGGAAAGGGTCTTGTCCTTGGTGACAGCCTTTTCAAGCTGCCGTCTGGCGGTGAGGTCATCATTCATTTTCTGGAAGATGATGCCCTGGTAGTAATAGTTCATGGCATCGTCTCTCATCTGGAGGGCAGTGTCTGAGGTTGCCAGGGCACGGTCCCACAGCTCCATGCCTATCAGGGAGACTACCTTCTCCGTGTAGAGCCTGCCGTTACGGAATTCAGCTTTTATTGCTTTTTGAATGACGGAAACAGCCTCTGAATAATAATTCTTTTTCTCATCAGGAGTTGTGTTTTCGGCTGCTGCCAGCTTGTTGCACATACGGCTGAGGTTGTATAGTATACCCGTATCATCCGGCACAAAATTGACTGCCCTCTTTAAGTCATCATAGGCAAGTCCGAAGTTGCCTGTCAATTCATATGCCCTCGCTCTCTGGACATAACCGTCAGCAGAGGAGGGTGCTTCCTCTATAGCGCGGGAGAACTGTTCAATGGCATCATCAAACATATTGCTCCTGATGAACTCCTCACCGGCCTTTATGTACTTGCGTGCTGACTGTCCGTTAACAGCCAGACAAGCAATAAGAAGAAACAATACAAGAACTGAAAATCCGCGCTTCATGACTTTCACTCATTTTTACGAATTGGGATTCAAAAATACGAATATTTAATTATTAACAAATAATCGGCAGTTATTAACAACAGTTATACGGACTTTTAACGAAAATGATACATGATTTCCAATATACTTTTTTCAAATTGAACTGAATGTCCGGGGCTGAATCCGGGGAACGGATCCGGCACCCCTCCGCCGAAGTTCATTTTACCTGTGAAACGGCGTGCCTCATCCCACAGTCCTGACTCAACAAATGATCTGATAATGAATGCCCCTCCCTCAACGAGAAGGGACTGCACTCCCAAGGTATGAAGAGCTCTGAGAACATCACCGGCAATATTCTGATCTTCACTAAGTTGAATAACCTGTACCCCTGAAAGAGTTATCTTTTCATTTCGTGTGAAAAGCATGACCGGGGCATTTCCTTTAAACACTTTTGCGTTCTGATCAATATTCCCGCTGCGACTGACGATCACCCTTGCCGGATTTCTTCCTTTCCAGAGACGAACATCAAGTGAGGGATTGTCAGTTCGTATTGTTGCACCGCCGGCGAGAATGGCATCCTCGGTTGCTCTCCAGCGATGGACAAGGATGCGCTCAGATTTGCCTGTTATCCAGTGAGGCTCCGCAGCATCGCCGGGCTTCCTGACAAGGTCTATAAAACCGTCTGCGCTGCGCGCCCATTTCAGGATGACATACGGACGCTGCTTCTCATGCCAGGTAAAGAAACGGCGGTTGACTTCGCGGCACTTTTCTTCGGCGACACCGCAAACCACTTCTACCCCTGCCTGGCGCAGTTTTTCGATGCCCTTACCGGCAACTTTAGGGCTTGTATCCGCTGTTCCTATTACCACCCTGGGGATGCCGCTTTTGATAATCAGGTCAGTACAGGGAGGGGTGCGCCCATGATGCGGGCATGGCTCAAGGCTGACGTAAAGGGTTGAATGGGGCAGGAGACTTTTATCAGCCACAGCATTAATGGCATTAACCTCGGCATGAGGCGCACCGGCCTTCAAATGATATCCTTCACCAATGATCCTGCCGTCATGCACTGCTACAGAGCCGACGAGGGGATTGGGAGAAGTGTTGCCCTCCGCTCTCCTTGCCAGATCAAGACAACGATGCATAAAGATCAAATCATCGGACTGAGCCATAAGTGCAATTTTCTATCTTTGAATCATGGCCGAAAAGTTACAAACAATAAGCGAGATACTTCATTTTATCTCCGACATGCTCGCACGGATGTGGCCACGCGAGGAAGCTGAGGCCATGGCAGCTTCTGTAATAAGGGAATATACCGGCATAGACCGTGCCCGGCAGCTGGCCTTTGGCAGCCTTGAAGTCGAAAGCAATACCGCCGGCAAAATTATGTCGGCAGCACTCCGGGCTTATAAAGGGGAGCCTCTGCAGTATATATTCGGCTATACCGAATTCTGCGGTCACCGTATCAGTGTGGAGCCAGGTGTTCTTATTCCGAGACCTGAGACTGAAGAAATGACATCGCTTATTATCAAAGAAAACCCCGGTTTCTCAGGCACAGTTACTGACCTTTGTACCGGATCAGGATGCATAGCTATAGCCCTGTCGCTGGCTTTCCCGGGCGCAACGGTCTATGCTACAGATAATTCTGCAAAAGCCTTATGGGTTGCGGCACGCAACGTTTCTTCTTCCGGCGCCTCCGTACAACTGTCAGCGTCTGATGTCATTACGCAAGTGCCTTCGACAATGCCTCAAAGCAATATCATCGTGAGCAATCCACCCTATGTTACAGAGAAAGAGAAGAAGACAATGCATATGAATGTGCTTGACCATGAGCCGCATGAGGCCCTCTTTGTGCCTGATGCTGATCCTCTGCTCTACTACCGGTCTATAGTGACCATATCTGATGCTGTGCTGGCCGGTAACGGCTGTATATGGCTGGAAATCAATGAATCATATGCAGATGAAACAGCCGGGCTTTTTCGGCATGACATCTACCGGTCTGTAAAAGTTATCGAAGATATAAGAGGTAAACCAAGATTTGTTAAAGCGGAGAAATATGGATGAAAAGAACGAAAAGGAGGACCTGCTGCAGAGAGCTCAGAAAATATGCTCAGGAAGGGAGTATTGTATAAGTGACATCACCTCACTCCTTGACAGATGGGGTGCCAAAGACGAAAAAACAAAATCCCGGATCATTAACAAACTCATTGAGGACAAATTCCTTGATGAGGAACGTTACTGCAGGGCCTTCGCAAGAGATCATTTCACCTACAGCCAGTGGGGCAAAGTGAAAATCACCATGAGCCTGAAAGCCAAGAATATACCCGCACCAGCAATATCATCGTGAGCAATCCACCCTATGTTACAG
>JADGPV010000170.1 GCA_017882245.1 Bacteroidales bacterium
AGCTGCGTCAGAGAGTAGAGCCCGATAATCATTGTGATCACAAAAATAAGGATCGTTGTTACGGGTCTTTTTACTGCACCGGCATATATACTCATGGTGGTAATTCTGAATTATTGATCGTTATTTCGCTATCTCTATGCTCTGGCCATTTGTGAGGCGTGCCTGCCCGTCAATCACAAGGTTATCACCCTCCTTCAGTTCACCTTCGGCTATCTCAACCTTATCGTCAAACCTCTTGCCCAGTTTCACAAGCCTGCGTGAAGCAGTATTGCCGTCCGCAACAAAAATGAACCTGTCGTTGGTGCCCTCCTGAACAAGGACAGAGCTTGAGGGCACGACAAAAGCTTCCACCTCACCCATATCGATATAAACCCGTGCAAACATACCGGGACGCAGCATTTCAGTGCCGTTGGGGATCTGTATCTCAGCGAGAAATGTCCGGGACATCGGATCAATTGTGGGGTGAACCCTGAAGATCCTGCCTGTGAACTCTTTATCAGGGTATACATCAGCTACAATACGTGCACTCATACCGTTCTTAATGAGCGGATAATACTGTTCGGATACGCTCACTATGACCTTCACCGGATTGATCTGCATAAGTGTCACCACCGCTGCCTTCCCTGACATTCCGGGGGCACCTGAATAGAGCTCACCGTCTTCAAGATATTTGCCTGTGATGATTCCGCCAAACGGAGCCTCCAGCAGAGTATTTTTCTCCATGAAGTCCACATTAGTTTTGGTTACTTCATACTGTGCCTTTGTCTGATCATAGGTCTGAGCCTTAATGCTACCTACCTTCATCAGGGTATCCATCCTGGCAAGGTCCTTTTCGAGATTGGCCAACTGAATTTTGCTGGCATAATACTGGGTACGGTCCATCAGAAAAAGCTTCTGCCCTTTTTGCACCCTGTTACCAACCTCGACATATATCTTATCGACACGGCCAGGTGTAGAAGGAGCCATATTGACCTCCTCATAAGCCTGGATAGTAGCGGTATAATCAATTGTACGGGAAATTTTTGTCTTTGCCACCGGCATTACCCTGACAGGGATGGCTGCTGTTACATCTGCCGCTGCTGCTCCTGCCTTCTCTGAGGCAGGCTTTTCTTTTGGGGTGCAGGCTGTAAAAAATATGCCCCCGGCAAGGATTAATGATAGAGTTTTGCGATTCATTGTATGCGGATTAATAGTTATTGTTTTAATATTTAATATTTAGTATTTGTTCATAAGCTTGTCAAATGACACCTTGGTCTGCAGTAGATTCAATATTGCATTGAGATAATTGCTCTGCGATGTCAGATAATTGTTGTTCGCCTGTGTAAGGTCAAGACTGGATGCCATCCCCTGATTATATTTATTCTGAATGCTGTTCAGAACCCTGGCTGCAATCTCAATATTTTCCTTCTGGCTCTTATACTGGTCATTGGCACTTAAAAGATTATATCTCAGCTGTTTCTCCTGAATGAGGAGCTGGTCTGATACCATTGACTCTGTGTTCCGGGCTTTTTCATAATTTATCTGAGCTTTCTTAATCTTCGCATACCTTGATCCAGATGCCAGTATTGGGACCTGAAGCTGAAAGCCGACGGCTGAATAAGGGAAGTACTGCATGCTGCCAAGCTTATTCCCCATACCCGTCTTGGTATAATAGATCGAACCCGCAAGGGTTGGAAATGCAGTTGCTTTTGCTCCCTTAAGGGACAGCTCTGACATCTTAACCTGGCTCTCGATAAGCTGATAACTTATATTGTTTTCAAGATTGAATTCATCGGCAGCAAGAGCTTCAACATTGATGCCTGTGACAATATCATCAAGTTTATCTGTCAGGGTTATCACCGTTCCCCTATCGACACCAAGAAGAAACCTGAGCATGTTATAATTCAGCTCCATGGATCGCTCCATGGACGATCTGGTGTTTTTCAGCATCGAGACATTCGACTGCATCTGGTCAACATCAGTAGCCTCTGCCATTCCAACGCTATACATAGCCTTGGTTGAGGCCAGTATCTCATTAAGGTTAGCCAGGTTCTGATCTAATACCTTTATGGTTTCCTGGACTGTAAGGATCAGGTGGTAGGCATTTATGACACTTTCTGTTGTTTCTATTTTGGTTTGTGTCAATCCCTGACTGGCAAGCGTGGCTGCAAGTCTTGAAGTTTGCATGCCGACCAGCCACGGGGCGTTAAAAACAAGTGTGGAGGCCGATATGCCATATGCGTCATCATATTTGGTACCGAACTTTATTGGAGTTGGCACCCCGTTAAAGTCAATGATCCTGGTCATAACGGCCAGGTTATTATTGAAAGAGGCACTTGCGTCGACGCTGGGCAAACCGGCGGCAGTTGCCTCCCATTTGGCTTTTTCAGAGGCAAGCAGATCATATTTTGCTGACGCAACGCTCTTGTTCCTGTCAAGAGCATATTCCACCGCCTGATCAACTGACAGTGAGAGCGAAGCAGGAGTCTCCTGAGCCATGACCCACTGACCAGCGGCAATAAAAGCCGGAATAATAAAGGCACTTAATCTTCTTTTCATAAATAATCCTGTTTAACTGTTACTTATTTTTATCTATAAACCAGGCTCCATTTTGTCAATAATCTTAATCCCCTCTTCGGTTGAAATGCCCCTAAGGAAGTTTATAATCACATTCTTCATCAGATCACGCTGTAAAAACATTTCCGGCGGGAAAAGCCGGCTGTCTGTAATCATTGAGCTCAATTCCGAAATGAACCTGCTTACGATCTCATTATTTACATCCTGCCTGAAAAGTCCCTGTTCCTTTCCTTTTACAATGATTTTCAGGGATCCCTCATAGTTTGGGTCCTCACACTTCTCTTTCATCCGAAGGAGAACGGCATTGTGATACTTTCGAAGGTCGAAGCTTATCAGCGGGTTCAGGGAAGCGGCGTGTTCTCTTCCAATGGTCAACAGAGTAAATATTGCTGCAATTACATTTGGAGATGAATGTAAAATATCGTCGATTTTTTCCTTCTGCTTTAAGATCATGGAATCTAATACAGCAAAAAGCATTTCATCTTTATCTTTGAACCTTTCGTATATGGTCCGTTTTGAGATACCCAGATGATTAGCTATGGTATCCATCGTTACGGCTTTGATGCCATAGATGCGGAATAATTCAGCCGCACCGGCAAGAATTCTGGCATCGTATTCTTCTGACTGACTCATGCTGGGTTGAAAACGCCCGCAAAAATCAGAAAACTTTTTTAGTTTCGCAAGTTTTTTTTCGCTAATTATAAAAAAAATCCATCGAAGTGACGGAAAATGCCGGCTAATAGCGAATTGAGCATGGGTTAGTGAGCGGAGTGCAGAGTGCGGAGTGCATAAAGCGTAAAGCGTAGAGCGTAGAGAGTGGAGAAATAAGACCTCAGACCGCACAATTGCACAATTGCATGATTGCACGATTGCACGATTGCACGATTGCACGATTGCCAGACCGCAGAACCTTCAGACCAGAAACAAGGAACAAGGAATCATAAACTTAACGGAACAGGTAGACGACACCACGGTACTTACTCCCTTCGTACTTCACATCATCATAACCGACAGCCCTCAACACGAAGTAATAAGCCCCGGGCTCGGCAAAGCGTTCCGAATGATTCACTTTACCGTCCCACCCCTGCCAGGCTTGAATTTCTTCACCGCTGCCCTCATAACTGTATACCCGGCGACCGCTCTTTGAGAAGATTTGCAGGGTTATGAATTTCAATGATTTTTTTTCAGGGACGAAGTAGTCGTTAATGCCATCATCATTGGGTGTGAAGACGTTTGGTGCGCTCAGGCCGGAAGGTTCCACCTTTATTATTTTGGTAGCGCTATCAGTGCAGAAGAGTACGCTTTCTATTGTCAGCGTTACCGTGTATTCTCCCGGCACATAATAGAAATGTGATCCCGGATCTGATGAAGCAGAGGTTGAATCATCTCCGAAGTCCCATGTATATTTATCAGCTCTGACTGATTTGTCAGTAAAAATAACCTCAAGCGGTGCTTCGCCATCTGTCGGCTCTGCATCAAAATCGGCTTTCACCTGTATCGAGGTATAGTCAAAAGAGGAGGTGGCTGAGCATCCGAAACTGTCAGTAACCTGAAGAGTATACCTGACATCGACCAGTGGCGGAGTGCCTATCACGGGATCTAGCAAAACATCAGCACGGGGAATTAGCGACTCGGGAGTTGAAGACCAAAGATGTTTAATTCCGTCTGGCAATCTCTTTGAAGCGCCTGAAGAAGGATCATAATAGTCAAAGTTATCAGGTGCTGCCGTACCATCAAGAGCGACATAGTCACAAGTGTAATTCAGCAGTGCAGCATTAGCAACAGGTTCATCGAGGTCAACCCAGGCATACAGCTGGGTACTGTAACCACCTCCGTCAGTTATGCTTACCATGTATCCGCCCTCCGAGAGACCGATGGCGGTGGAGGTTACTCCCGTCTCAGTCTTCACGGGTATCGAGTAGCTTTTACCTGTCTGGTCATACATGGTCCACACAAATGTAAACGGCGCTGTGCCTCCAGGGCTGGCAGCAGTGAGCGTGCCTTTGTCGCCGTCACCGGTGACGCAGAAAATGAATATAGGGTCGTGCCTTGCTGTCACCGGGTAGTCAGTCATTCGTGTGGCATGGCTTTCAGGAGCAGTTATCTGCGCCTGCAGGGCAAGCGGTAAAAGCAGGATTATGAAGGTCAGGTATCTTGACACGCTTACTAAACGGATTAACAACCAAAAATGATATGCAAACCTAATAAAAAAATGCCGTTCTTTGAGGTTAGTAAATCTGCTTTCTCTCACATGTTTCGCGATTACCTGAAAGAGCTTAATGAGGCACAGCACGATGCCGTTATCAACACTGAAGGACCGGCGATGGTCATTGCCGGAGCCGGATCAGGCAAGACACGCGTGCTGACCTACCGTGTGGCTCACCTTCTCCAGAAAGGTATTCCTGCCTACCGTATCCTTGCGCTTACTTTTACCAATAAAGCCGCCGGGGAGATGAAAGAGCGGATCAATAAAATAATGGGTTTTGAAACAGCACGCAGCCTGTGGATGGGTACGTTTCATTCCATATTTGCACGGTTCCTGAGAATCGATGGTCATTACCTCGGATATAAGAGCAATTTCACCATTTATGACCAGGATAACTCCCGCAGTCTGATACGCACTATCATCAGGGAGATGAACCTTGATGACTCTGTTTATAAATCTGCCTCCATAGCCGCCAGAATATCCCATGCAAAAAACAATCTGATAACTGCCCAGCAGTATGGTTCGGCAGATCAGCTCCTTGAGGCTGACAAAGCATCAAGGGTACCCGAGCTTGGAACAATTTACAGACGTTATGCTGCCAGGTGTTTCAAAGCCAATGCGATGGATTTTGATGACCTGCTGATGAACATCAATATACTTTTCCGTGACTTCCCGGCTGTGCTCGAACAGTACCGTAACCGGTTTGACTACGTCCTCGTGGATGAATACCAGGATACCAACTATGCTCAGTATGTGATTGTCCATAAGCTTTCTGAACTGCACCGTAACCTGTGCGTGGTGGGTGATGACGCACAAAGCATCTACTCGTTCCGCGGAGCACGTATCGAGAATATTCTCAATTTTAAAAATGACTACCCTGACTATCGTTTGTTCAAGCTTGAGCAGAACTACCGTTCGACCCGGACAATCGTTAATGCAGCAAACAGTGTCATTGAAAAGAACATCGGTCAGATAAAGAAGACCATATATTCAAAGAACGAAGAGGGCGAAAAGATCAGGGTAGTGCAGACAACCATTGACAGCGAAGAGGGAATTGTCACAGCGTCCGATATCCTTGACACCCGGATGCGTGAACGACTTGAATGGAAGGACTTTGCGATCCTGTACCGTACCAACGCCCAGTCGCGGATCTTCGAGGAGATGCTGCGTAAACGGAACATTCCCTACAAAATATATGGTGGGCAGTCGTTCTATGAACGAAAGGAAGTACGTGACCTGATAGCATACCTCAGGCTGGTGGTGAATCCGGATGATGAGGAGGCTCTGAAACGCATTATCAACTATCCCAGGAGGGGTATTGGTGACACAACCGTTCAGAAGCTGACTGAACTTGCAAGGAACCTGGATGCAAGCATATGGTCAATAATCTCATCTCCTGAGCTCAGTCTTACATACCTCACTCCGGCATTACGTTCCAGGCTTGCTGTGTTCACCGGCCTGATGCTTCCTGTCATGGCAACTGCAGAAACAGTCACGGCATTTGATATGGCTGAAAGGATGGCTGCTGCCAGCGGTATCATCACTGACCTCAGACAGGGACAAGTGCCCGAAGAGATAGACAGGCTTGAGAATATACAGGAGCTCCTCAACGGTATCAGGGAATTCACCGATGCTGCGGTGAATAACGGTGAACCGGCTGATATTGCCACCTGGCTGCAGACAGTATCTCTGCTAACTGACCAGGATATGGAGAAGCCGGAGGATAAGAACAAGGTAGCCCTGATGACAATCCATTCAGCCAAGGGCCTCGAGTTTAGGTATGTTTATATAGTTGGTCTGGAGGAAAACCTGTTTCCTTCGAATATGAATCTTTACAACCCCCGCGAGCTGGAGGAGGAGCGCCGGCTGTTCTATGTTGCACTGACACGGGCATGCAGGCGTGTCACCCTCAGCTATGCCCTCAACAGGTACAAATGGGGATCGCTGGAGAGAAGCTCTCCAAGCCGTTTCATCGGTGAAATAGAAAATGACTTCCTGTACTATCCGCAGAGCGGCAGGCCATTCAGAAATGCCGGACGACCTGATGATCATGCCTTCCGAGATAGAAGTGAGACATTCGCAGGTGCTGAAGCAGAAAAGAAACTGACGCAGATGAAAAAAACTGCTGGCTTTGCCATGTCTGCCGTTACCGCTCTCGTCATTGAGCTGGCCCCCGGGGACCGCGTCTCGCATGAGCGTTTTGGTACGGGCAAAGTCATCTCCGTGGAAGGAGAACCGCCTAATACAACTGCATTAATTGAATTTGAAACCTCCGGATCAAAGAAACTGCTCCTGAGGTTTGCCAGACTGACAAAAATGTAAGCGAACAGTTGTTTCCTGATACAGGAATAATTAAGGAATGCTGAATAAAACCGCTTGTATATTATTCTTTCTGATTTCACCCGTACTGTCCCTCCATGCTCAG
>JADGPV010000171.1 GCA_017882245.1 Bacteroidales bacterium
GGCAATAAGCGCTGCGAAAGCTATCAGACCTGCGTTCTTGGCGTAGAACATGCTTCCATAAGGATCAAACCCTGCATATTTAGGAAAAAGGACAAGGGCAACTGCAATAAGGCAAATGACCATAATGTTTACCAGGTCCTTCAGGGTGACCGGTGAGGAAAGATTTCTTTCATCATCAGCTTTTTTTACTTCCGGATTAAGATTTTCCATAGCCGCTTCTTCTTGAAATTACTCTGAAAGGTACATTTTTTTATCATCCTAGCTCCTAGCTCCATGATCTATACCTTTGACCTTTCTATGACACTCCTCACTCTTTCCCGTGTCTCAGAAGGAGAAGGATTCAGTTCTTCAGTCGAGAACGTCCCCTTATCCGGATGAATACGTTCAAAAACCATCATATACAGGTCGAATATTATCTCAAGGCTGAGCTTGTATCGCGGTTCCAGAAGAGGACAGACTTCATCCATTACTTTTAGAGTACTTAACCTGTATCCGTCAGCGATCCTGTAATACTCCCTCATCATTTCACGAAATCCGCTGGTAATTGGTGCTCCCATAGCGATTTTTTTCAGGTCAATTCTGGTGAGGTGATAACTGGCAATGATATCATCGGCAAAACAGCAGAGATTATTAAGCTGGTCCTTACGAAAATCGCGGATAATGTGCACGAAATAGCTGAACATTGCACAGGGCGATGCCGTACGCCGCACATTAAACGGAGGATCACAATAAGTGCCCTGTGTCTCTTTCAGCCCTGCAAGGTGAACAAATATAGATGCAGGAGCAACAGAAGCCCCTCCGGCATATTGAACAAAATCACCGATAGTAGCAAACCCATCGTAATTGACGTCATAAAGCATTGATTCCGCAAACGATTCAAGAGCCCATACAGGTATCCTGAACCGTTTGACCGTATCAGCCAGTTCAGTGCCGAAAGGTGCCAGATCCTTTCCATCCTTAAGCATATCCATCCACTGCTTTATAATGTCTTTAAAGCGTGTCTTTTCCTCCTCAGCGATACCTCTGTGTTCAGCCTTGTAATTGTCTATCTGGTCATCTAAACTACGCATGAAGTGGTAACAGGTTCGCGCTGCCTGGTAACGCGCGTCATCCCAGAAATTTGCTGCGATAAGTATATTTGGATGATCGATGATTTTCTCAAAGTCGATTGATTCAAAAAGTCTGATGAATTCTTCCCCGGTTTTCATTGCTTCCCCCGATTAACATTTTTCTGTTCGCTTAAGATTCTCTCCGACACAAGTCTTGCTGACAGCAGCACCATGGGAATACCGTTACCCGGATGTGTACTTCCGCCCGTGAAATACAGGTTTCTGTAATGTTGATCCCTGTTATGGGGCCTGAAGTACCCCATCTGAAGGATGTTGTGCGCCAGGCTGCCAAAGACAGAACCCCTGCTGATATTTAAAACTTCTTCCCATTCTGCCGGAGGCACGGTAATCTCAAACTTTATATGATCTTCAATATCATTTATGCCGATCTTCTTCAGTTTCCTTATGACAGCCCTGCGGGCGATATCTGTCAGATGATCCCAGTCCTGCGGATTTTTTTTATCAAGGTGGCCCACACCCACTGCTACAGAGAATGTGTCACATCCGGCAGGCGCTGCTGAAGGATCAGTTCGCACGGGAGCATGTATGTAAAAGCAGGGGTCGTCTCCCATCGATTTGTCCCTGAAGATCCTGTCAAGACCGTTGCGGAAATCGTCCGAAAGAAATGTGCTGTGCTGCCCGATTTGCGGATACTGTTTATCCAGCCCCCAGTGAATCACAAGCGCCGAGCACGAGTATTTCATCCGTTCGAGACGGCGGGATTTAAAGCCGGATGGCAGTAGCTTCCGGTACACATAGGGGAGGTCCGCATTGGCAATAATTATATCTGCCTTTGCCTCCTTACCGTCGCTGAACACAACTCCGGAGGCGCTTTTCCCTTCAGTGGATATGCGTACCACTGGTTTGCTGAAATGGAATATGACGCCATGCTCTTCAGCTGTCTCCATCAGTTTTTTCACTACACTATACATTCCACCGATAGGGAACATAGACCCTTCAGTAAGCTCGGCTGACGGTATCATTGAAAAAAGAGCGGGAGAGGTGAAGGGGCTTTGTCCCACATAAATATTCTGAAAAGTGTAAGCCATCTGCAGGTGCTTTGACCTGAAGAAACGGGCAGTGTAGCGGCTGTGCGTTATATATGTCTTTAGCCTGATGAGCAGCAGGGCGTTGGTGAGGTTAAAGAAGTCGAAGAACCTGGTGAAGTTGCGTCCGATAAGCTTTTCAAAAGCTGTCTTATAGAGTGTAAAGCCTGTACTAACATACCTTTCAGCGCTGGCGAAGCTTCCCGGCTCAATTTTCTCAAGCTGCTCCTCCATCCTTTGCTTATTGGTGGTGAAATCCAGCTTGCTGCCATCATCAAACCAGACAGAATAAATATTATCAAGAGCTTTAACCTTAAGGTCTTTTTCCAGTGTCAGTCCCAGTGAGTTTAAGACATCGCGATAGACATCGGGCATCAACATCATCGTTGCTCCAATGTCAAAACGGTGGCCGTCGCGGATTATCTGTCCGCATCGCCCTCCGGGGGAGTCGTTTTTTTCATACACATCTACCCTGTATCCATTTTTTGCCAGGAAAATTGATGTCGCGATTCCTCCTATCCCGGCACCGATTATCAATGCCGTCCCGGTATTTGCCATGCGGTTTGAAAGCTAATGTCAATGTTTATTTCCTAAACTGTCTTTCATTATCAACAGTAAAGCAAATATATCAATAAACATAAAATGTGAAAGGGATGATGGTGCAAGACCGAAATTTTACTTTGGCTTAATGTAGAATGAGACATCAATTCCAAAAGTGAAGTGCTTCAGATCAATCTCTCTGTCAGTAGTAAGATAGTTACCTCTGGAGTAGAGCCAGGGACTCCTGGTCAGTTTAAAGATATAACCTCCGTAAAGGCCAAGGGTCCAATAATTACTTTCCGGGGTATTGTCAAAATAGAATTTATAATCGACGTTAAGTCCTGCCGAAAGTGTCGTCTGGTTAAACCTGAGGTCGAGGTCTCTCTGATCAAGGTACTGTGTAAGAGGGATTTTTTTGTCATTTGCATAGTTGAGCAGGCGAAACCTCATCCATCTGAACGACAGCATTGGTGTAAGGCGCAGACCTGTTGAGCTGATGAGGTCATAACCCAGGTTCAGGCTATATACTTTGATCCTCATGGCAACTATAAGAGAATCATTATCTTTATTGTAATCGTATCCCCATCCAAAACCTATTCCGGTATAAAATCTTGAGAATGAACCTCCAATTTCCGGTCCGGCAACAGCGAAAAAGTTCATCAAATCAGTATTGTAGGATCCGATCAATGAAGCAAAATCATCAAAGTCAACGAAGTATAAACTCAGAGGGATGCGTGGCCTTAACTCAAATAGTTGACGGTCCTGGGACTGATATTTGTCCGGATACAGATCCTCGTCGAGGTACATTGGGGTAAGGGTGACCTTCAGAGGATAGGCGGTTGATTCATTCAGATTTATCTCAACAGGTTTGAACCCGAGGCATTCTACATGCAGCTTCATCTCCTTTTCCTGATCAATAACGAGACTGAAGACACCATCCTTGTCAGCCGTTGCGCAGTTACGGGTGTTGGTCTGGCAGACAGTGGGGCCTACAATGGGTACCCCGCGTTGATCGGTTACAATTCCGTTAATCTGCCTTCCCTGCGCTGAGATTTGAATGACGGCGAAAGAAAAAATGCAAAACAATGCTAAATGTCTCTGCATGTCTCAACGGGATAAATTATATTTTCTCAAAAATATAATTTATAAACAAATGATATACATATATATAAAAATTCCTGTTGTGGTAAAGAATAGGTGCATCCAAGGTACCTGAAAGGATATGAGAAATTCAGAAAGCAAGTCGATTTTTACTTATTTTAACATTTATTATGTAAATTACACAAAATTAACCCAAACTATGAAACAATTACTATCTCTTTTGTTCATTTTCGCGCTTTATCTGCAGCCCCTGATGGCTCAGGGACAGATAAAAGGCAAAGTAGTTGATGATCAGAATCTCCCGTTACCTGGTGCATCTGTTCTTGTAAAAGGCACCTTGAGGGGTACAATGACTGACATCAACGGAACCTTCAGCATCGCTGCTTCACCAGCGGACACACTAGTGGTTTCGATGGTTGGTACTACAACGCAATATGTCGGCGTTGGCAATAGAACAACCATCGAGGTTAAACTGCTTACTGAAACAACAATGATGGATGAAGTCGTTGTGGTAGGTTATGGTACCCAAAAGGTCAAGGACCTTACCTCCGCGATTTCAACAGTCAAATCTGAAGAGCTTGCGAAAACGCCGTCCGGCCAGGCAATGCAGGCATTGCAGGGTAAAGTGGCAGGCTTGCAGGTGGTCTCCAGCGGGGGTCCGGGTAGTTCACCTACCATCCGCGTCCGCGGTATAGGTTCTTACCCCGGGCAGAACAATGAAGCTCCCCTCTATGTGGTTGACGGGATGTTCTTTGACAATATCGATTTTTTGAATCCCAGTGACATTGAATCGATTTCTGTTCTGAAGGATGCCTCCGCAGCAGCCATTTACGGTGTAAGAGCCGCCAACGGAGTTATACTGATTGAGACAAAATCAGGCAGCTACAACAAGAAAGCTGATATCTCTTATGACGGTTACTACGGAACGCAGATCGCTCAGAATGTGCTGAAAATGGCCAATGCTGCACAGTTTACGACCATGGCGATGGAATCAGGCTCGGCAGCCGATGCAAGTTTCATTCTGAATGCCATGCAGCGTTACGGAAGAAGCCGGATCGACCCGAATGTGCCTGACGTAAATACTGACTGGTATAATGAAATTCTTCAACCGGCTCCAATTCAGAACCACAGCCTGAGCCTTTCGGGCGGGGACGATAAGGCTGCCTACTCAATCGGAGCAAACTTCTTTTCCCAGGGCGGTATCCTGAAAATGAAAAACAGCTATGAGCGGTTTAACCTCCGTGCCAAAATTGATTTCAAGGCAACTGACTGGTTAACCGTGGGCGGAAACATGCTCATGAGTAATGCAACCAAGTTCTCTGAAGAAAGCGGTGTATGGAACATGGCCTATCTAGCTGTTCCGATTTTACCCCTTTATGATGAGCAAAATGTCAGCGCATGGCCGAAGCCCTATTCCAATGCACAGGATCTGGGCTACAGGAGCGGACAAAACCCGTTGCCTTTTATGGATCTCGACGAGATTCGCAATCTGATCAAGCAGATGCTGGCCAATTTCTACGTAAAAATTGACCTCATACCTGATAAATTATCATTTAAGACAACCTATAATCACGCTTTTACATCAACTGACGGAAGAAGTACTTACTTACCTTTCTTTATTGGCAACAGTTTTCAGAGGGAGCATGCTCAATTATATAAATCCTCTTCAACTGCTTCTGACCAGATATGGGATAATGTACTGACCTTTACCGACACTTTTGGTAAACATAACATGACAGTTATGGCAGGTACCTCCTTCAGGGACGAAGCTTCCAATTATCTGAATGCATCGGGGCTCGACTTCCCTTATGCTCATGAACAATCATGGTACCTCAGCCAGTCCGGTAGCAAACCTGAGAGCGGTGTCGGGGATGGAGGTCTCAGACAATACGGGCTTTCCTATTTCGGCAGGCTGTCATATAATTACAACGACAGGTATTTGCTCTACGCAACAATGAGGGCTGACGGAAGCTCCAAATATCAGCAGAAATGGGGCTATTTCCCGACTGTCGGTGCCGGCTGGGTAATTTCAGAGGAAGATTTTATGAAGAACAATGGTTTCTTTGACTTCCTTAAAATACGCGGCGGATGGGGAGAGCTGGGTAATGACAAGATACAGGCCAGCGACGGTGCAATCACCACTAATGTTGTCCATACTGCTATTAATGATGTACTTGTTGCCGGTACTCAGACCACAAACACCTTTTCATCCCTTAAATGGGAAGTTACAGCAGAAACAAACATTGGCCTGACTGCCAAGATGTTCAAAAACCGTCTATCACTGGATGCTGACTATTTTCTCCGTAATACCAAGAATGCAGCTATTTATGTGACAATCCCCGGAACAGGAGGCAGTGTCCTGAAAAATGTGGGAGTTATCAGAAACTCCGGAATAGAAGTATTGCTGAACTGGACTGAGAATTTATCAGCAGATTTCATGTATAATGTAGGGTTAAACTTTTCGACGCTTAAAAATGAAGTGCGTGATCTTTACGGACAGCCCTACATCGACGGAGGCTCTGCAGAATTCAGGCAGCGTTCAATGGTAGGTCAACCCCTGCTTGCATTCTTTGGATATGAGGTGCTTGGGGTTTACCAGAATGCAGGTGAGATTGAAGCTGATCCATCGGCTCCTGTCGGTGCTGTTCCGGGTGATTTCAAGTACAAGGACCAGCAGAAGGAAGGACAGGAGGGATATGGTGTCATCAATGATGATGACAGGGTTATTCTTGGTTCCTACTTCCCTACACTTATGTATGGAGGTAACCTTGCAATCTCATGGAAGGGATTTGATCTTTCGGCCAATGTGCTGGGCCAGACGGGTAACAAAATCCTGAACCGTAAACGCGGTGAAGTAATCTGGACAGCAGATCAGAATATGGACGCTGACCTTGCTCTCAACCGCTGGCATGGTGAAGGGACCTCTAATAAATACCCCTCTTCTGCCGGTTTGAGAAGAGGCTGGAACCAGAAAATGAGCGACTATTTAGTTGAAGACGGGTCATTTTTCAGGGTGCAGAACGTACAGCTGTCTTATAATATAAGAGGTGCGAAACTGTTTGGCGCTTCCATGCCTGAGACTAAAATCTCTCTGACGGCCGACAGGCCCGTTACCTTGTTCAAATACAACGGGTTCAATCCTGAAGTGGCCAACGGAATAGATACTCAGACCTATCCTGTTCCTGCAGTCTACACAGTAGGGCTTAATGTCAAATTTTAATGAGTAAAAATTAAGACTATGAAAATATATAAATATTCACTAGCCCTCATCTTCATATCATTGGCAATGCTGGTTCTTTCCGGCTGCCAGAATCTTTTGGATGAGCCTCCGGAAAATGTGTCATATACTGGAGCAACCGATTATACCATTTCGGAAAACATGATTCTTCCTCTGATAGGCATGTATGCAGCCTTTTATGCCATAGAGTGGGATAATTTTCCAATGACCTGTGTCAGGGGTGATGATGTTAATGCAGGCGGCCTTGGTGACCAGCAGGATTTTTCGGAAGAGGACCTATATAATTACAATAAAGATTTTTGGATGTTCAATGCAGTATGGCAGGAAAACTATGCTAGAATCTTTAAGGCTCATTCTGCCATGGATCAGATCGCTCTTTATCAGGCAAATGCTACCAACAAAGCATTGGGTGATCAGTATATTGCGGAAGTAAAGGTAATGCGTGCATGGAATCTTTTCTGGACTTCACGTTTATGGGGGGCCATACTTATCCCTCAAAGTTCTGATCCTTCAGCTCTGCTTGTTGCAAAAGTCAAATCGAAAGATGAGGTAATGCAACATATCTCGGACCAGATGGATGAAGCAATTCCCAAACTGCCTGCTATTCACCCCAATGAGCGGACAGATATAAAAGGTGGTATTACAAGATACGCAGCATTGACAATGAAGGCGCTGGCTAACCTGGAGCTGAAGAATTATCAAGCGGTAGCAGACGCTACTTCTGAGATAATCAGCTCAGACAAGTTTGCTCTTTCGCCTGACTTTTACAATCTCTTCAAGATTCCGGGTAAACTAAATCAGGAGTACATTTTTGAATTTCAGTTCTCCGATTTTGGGCAGGGTTCAGGTGATAACTATTCCTATCTCTACGGCTTTTTCGGTCCACAGGGCTGGACGCCTAAGGTCACCGGAGCCGGCGACGGATGGGGTTTTTATGAGCCCAGCATGAAGTACATTAAATTCATGCTTGACAGGAATGAAACAGTAAGGCTTGAAACCAGTGTCATCTTCACCAACAGGGGCATTGCAGCAATCAAAACAGATCCCAACTATGCCACCTTGCCTGCCTGGATTACCAACACCACAAGGTCAGGGGACAGGTTCAATGATTATGCACGTGCAATGTTTGCAAGTGGCAAGCATTACCTTCCTTCAGATCAGCTGACACCGGGGCGAACTGACTATGGTACCAATAATAACTTTCCTGGTATCCGTTATGCAGAAGTGCTTCTTATGTATGCCGAGGCTCTTAAACAAGGTGCTACAGGCAGTGCCATGACAGCTGAAGCTGCAGTTAATCTTGTAAGGGTAAGGGCCGGTCTGTCACCACTACCAACGGTTACTCTTGACGATGTTATGGATGAAAAATATGCCGAGCTGGCTATGGAATGGGGATCACGGTTCTCTGATATGGTAAGACTTGGGAGAACATCCGAGCTGAGCTACGACGGAAGGACATTCACTGAGGCAAAGGCATTCCTTCCTTATCCACAGGCCCAGGTTGACCTGTTACCACCATTGCGGGGCAAATAAGTCCTTTCAATCGATCATAATTAAAAAAAAGGAATATGAAAGTTTTAAAAAATATTTTGATACTCACGGTCCTTATCGCTTTTGCAACAGCATGTAACGAAGGGATTGACCCGATTACATATGTCGCTCCGGGACCAGATGCTGCAGCCCCGGTGGTAAATGTCATCAGCCCCACTGAAGGTTATCAGTGGGATGTCGATTCACTTGTGGCTTCAGTAAGAATCCAGGTAGAAGTGACTGATGATATTGAACTGAAGACAGTTGAATTCCTGATGGATGGGGTTAAGGTGACTGACTTCACTGAATTCAGGGATTATCGTCGTTTCCTGAAGGAATTCATGTACAAAAATGTTACCGTAGGCAATCATGTCCTGTCTGTAAAGGCAACTGACATGGAAGGCAAGATAACCACCAAGACGGTTAATTTTGACAGACCGGCTTATGTTCCTCTGTATCCCGGCGAGGTATTCTACATGCCGTTTAATGACGGCTTTTTGGAAAAAATCAGCGATACGGAAGCCACAATCGTTGGAACTCCTGGTTTTACGGGCCAGGCGAATGCCCTTAAAGGATCAAATGCATATAAAGGTGCAGTAGATTCATACCTGACTTTTCCAACCGCGGGGTTGACGGGAGGTGAATTCAGCGCCGTATTCTGGTACAAAGTAAATTCATCACCTGACAGGTCCGGTATACTTAATGCCAGTCCGGCAGGCGAAGACCGGACAAAAGGTTTCCGCCTCTTCCGTGAAGGTAATGCGGCAGTTCAGCGAATAAAGCTGAATGTCGGAACCGGAGCAGGAGAGACATGGAATGACGGTCAGGAAA
>JADGPV010000172.1 GCA_017882245.1 Bacteroidales bacterium
GCTGTACCTTCGCGGTAAGAACTAATGCAGGCAATGATCCTTTCATCCTATGATGTTTTTGATAATAAGCTCCATCTTTTCATGCTGGGCCTCCATGCTTTTGAGCAACGCTATCTGAACTTTGTTTCTCTGCAGGTTATGCTGAGGATATTTGATCTTGTAGTATTTGTCGCCGTCAATATAGTCGGTCAGGAACCTTGTGGCCATAATATATGTTAGCAGTCTGGGCGCGAAGGCGAGGTACTCTTTTTCGGTATCATTCAGTGTACCCGTCATTTCTGACAGATATCCCCTGGCATAGGCTTCATAAATGCCGATGTCCATAGATACTTCAGAGATGTCCGGACTGTCCTCGTCGGCGGTATTTGATCCAGTACGGATGGCATCGCCGAAGTCATAATGGACATAACCGGGCATCACCGTATCAAGGTCTATTATGCACAGCGCCCTGTCATTGCTGTCAAAGAGTATATTATTGAATTTGGTATCGTTGTGGGTAATCCTCATAGGTATCTTACCCTTTTCTCCAAGCCTCACAATGATCTTCATTTCCTCCTCACGACTGGTAATCTCATCTATTTCTGCCCTGACGGAGGAGACTCTTCCGGCCGGGTCCTTCTGAATGACCCGGTGAAATGTTTCAAGCCTCTTCACAATATTATGAAAATCAGGTATCGTCTCGTGAAGCGGATCTCCCGGAAGATCTGCAAGCATGGCCTGGAACCTTCCTATCATTCTTCCACCTTCATAAGCTTTGTGATGAGAGTCAACTCTTTCATATGATTTATGGTCGGAAATGAAGATGAACATCCTCCAGAAATCTCCGTTTTCATCTGTGTACCATGACCGCCCGGTGCTTTTCTCGGGTATCAGCGTAAGGCACTCGCGTCTGATATCGCTGCCTTCAATTGCTGAGATCTTTTTGCGCAGGTGTGCCGTGACCCTCTCCATATTCTCCTGCAGCATGGGTATATCCTTGAAGACATGGTGGTTAAGGCGTTGAAGGATGTAATCATCACATTGTTCTTCTGCAGTAATGATGCGGTATGTGTCATGTATATGACCCGGTCCGAACAACTGACCGGACAGGTAGGTACCATCAGCTCTGAAACAGCCGTAAATCTTTTTAAGATCGGGTGTCATCACATCATTGTATTATCTGCCTTTAAGCCTGTAGCCGTGCAGTGAGTAATACAATAGCATGAGGTAACACGGCAGGCACACCCAGTATGCTGACTGGGTATTGAAGATATCAGCAAGCTTGCCGTAAAGAAGGGGAATGAGTGCACCGCCCACGACTGACATAATCAGAAGCGCCGATGCTGTCTTTGTGAATTTACCGACGCCGTTGAGAGCCAGCGGCCACATCGAAGGCCAGACGAGCGCATTGGCAAGCCCCATCAGAGCCACGAAAAGTACAGTAACCGGTATTGTAAGCGTTACAGCATCAAACGTGACAAGATCCCTGAAAGGCATTGTTATTTGTGTGGAAGAGGGGGTCATTATTGCTCCGACAGTAAAAATTATACCCAGCACGGCTGAAATGCGCAAGGCGTTAACCTGGCTCAGGGCTTTGGGTATCAGTATTATGCCCATGACATATCCGATGATCATCCCCAGCATCGTAAGAGATGTGAAGTATTTTGCAGAAGACATATCAATACTCAATGACTGGCCGTAACGGATGATAGTGTCACCGGCAATGACCTCCACGCCGACATAAAAGAAGAGTGCAACAGCACCTATTATCATATGCGGAAAATGCCATATACTGGTTTTGTTGACGTTTGTCTCACCGACCTCTGGTTCCTCTGCTTCAGTATCCACCTCAGGCAGGTGAGCCAGGGTCAGCAGAAATCCCAGCGCCACCAGAATGACTGCCATTATTATGTACGGATTAATGACCCGTGTCGCAAGCTGGTCAAGGATTTCTCCGCGGGTAACAGCATCTGTTATTGAGGCAAGCTGCTGATCAAGGACCTTGGAACCTTTCATTATATGCGCACCGATAATAATGGGTGCGATTGCCCCGGCGAACTTGTTGGCAATCCCCATCATGCTTATCCTCCTTGCAGCGCTCTCACGCGGACCAATGATAGTAACATAAGGATTTACCGCGGTCTGCAGCAGAGCCATTCCGGTTCCCTGAACAAAAAGCCCTAGCAGAAATATACCATAATTTCGTGAAAGAGCCGCAGGGATGAATACCAGGGCTCCCGCTGCCATGATCCACAGGCCAATTGACATTCCCTTCCTGAAACCTGTCTTTTTAAGCAGCGCTGACGATGGAAGGGACATGACAAAATACGAAATGTAAAAGGCTGTGGTTACAAAATATGCCTGAAAGTTGGTCAGCTCACATGCAGTCCGGAGAAACGGTATCAGAATGCCATTCAGCCATGTGATAAAACCGAAAATGAAAAAGAAAACGGCAATCACTACCAGGCCTATCACATAATTTTTGCGACTCATCGGGGCCGCTGTGTCAACTGTGTTCATTGAATATCTGTTGTTATATTTTGGTTATTACCGCAGTGCCATATAACGCGGGGCGGTCAGGATCCAAAACTACAATTTTATTATTCAAACTGCAATAATGACAGTTTTGTTACTTTTCATCACCAATTGCCGATGATTCTGTGCATAGTATTAATTTTGCGCCATAATTTAGAGAGATGAAAAACAAGGAGTTAATTGAAAAGATACGGGGCAAGAAAGGCTTTATCAGCGATATGGATGGCGTTATATACCATGGTAACAAACTTTTGCCGGGTGTGCCTGAGTTTGTGAAATGGCTCAAAAAGGAAAACAAGAAATTCCTCTTTCTTACCAATTCAAGCGAAAGAACGCAGAAGGAGCTTCAGGAAAAGATGCTGCGTTTTGGGATTGATCTCGATGAGAGTGCTTTCTACACAAGCGCTCTTGCCACAGCAAACTTTCTCGCAATGCAGAAACCCGGAGGATCAGCTTATATTATCGGTGAAGCCGGCCTTATCAATGCCATGTACAACGCCGGCTATTCTATGAATAATTTTAATCCTGATTACGTGGTTGTCGGCGATACGCGCAGCTACAGCTTTGAAAAACTCGAGCAGGCTGTCAATCTGGTTCTCAAAGGAGCCAAGCTTATTGGGACCAATCCCGATGTCACCGGTCCTGTCGAGAACGGTATCATACCTGCAACCAGAGCTCTTGTATCACCCATAGAACTTGCTACGGGACGGCATGCTTACTTTGTGGGAAAGCCTAACCCTCTGATGATGAGGATAGCCCTGAAGAGGATCGGTTGCTCCAATGACGAGACAATAATCATAGGTGACAGGATGGATACAGATATTATTGCAGGGATAGAATCTGAAATTGATACGCTCCTGGTGCTTACCGGCATATCAACACTCAGGACAGTCGATAAATTCCCTTATAGACCAACCTATATCCTTGACGGCGTTGCTGATCTTATTCAGTAGATCCTGCCTCTCAGAACTTTCGCCTTTTTCCTTTCTCCTTTCGCCTTTCTCCTTTCGCCTTTACCCTTAATCCCGTCTGTCTTGGTCAACCGAATATCCGGAAGAGGCGTTTTACGACTCTGCTTCCTGCAAAGCTTGTCAGGTAATAAAGCGATGTTTTCAGCCCCGGGGCTGATTTCCTGAGATATACGCGTGCCAGCTCCATTTCCCCGACGACGTAATGGTACCTGGCCCTGGTTCCGTTGATACGGTATATTGCCTCGGACACTTCTGAAGAATATTTTTTACGGTAAGATTCTGCAGTACGGATTGAGAGGTCATATTCTTTCTCCCTGAAGCGCGACTGAAGGGATAGATTCTCTCCGCTGACATACCTTGCAGCCAGGACCTTGTTACAGTGGACTGACGAATGTCCCTCGAAGAGCCTGAGCAGCCAGTCGTAATCGACACAACCGTACTCTTCCTCAAAAAGCACTGAGGAAAGCTCACGGCTGATCATTATTGTGCTCATATAGACAGGTTGGCCGCTCTTTCTCCTTGCCAGCCTGTAACGAAAGGTCTCATTCTTTTCAAAATAAATGACAGAAGGTTCCCCGCTTCCAACAAAAGAGCTCATTTTCCTTGTACTGTCAATAACCTGGTAGCCTGTGGTGATTATGGGAGCCATGTCAGCAACTGAAAGCTGGGTTCTGATTTTCTCAGGGTGCCACGTGTCATCGTGGTCAATCAGTGCGATATAATCCCCCGTGGCGTTCTGCAGACCTATAT
Organism: Bacteroidales bacterium; assembly: GCA_017882245.1. Lineage (GTDB taxonomy): Bacteria > Bacteroidota > Bacteroidia > Bacteroidales > VadinHA17 > SR-FBR-E99. Next base: position 4,236 of record JADGPV010000172.1, read on the forward strand.
TCCGTCCCCTGTTTGGCCCGCCGCTGGGTTTCTGCGTGGACAGAGGCTGAAGTCCCAGCGATCTTAATATCTCTACTGTGTTGTCTTTCGAACAGTCGTCTATTGCCAGCAACTCGATTTCAAAATCGGTCCCATTGCCTGCCTGGGAAAGCACGGATTCAACCGTCCGTTTTATGAACGGAGCGGAATTGTATGTCCCCAGAATGACTGAAACCTTGATCATAGCCTGAACAAATTAAATCAATATTTCCCAAAAGGGCTCCAGCGGGCCAGTGAATAATAAATGCGAATGATCACTTAGAACTTAAGGAGAAATATTTGTCTTATCTTTGTTATAATAAATCAGTGATGGGGGGAATAATGATAAAGTTTTTTCACATTGCCAAATTCATGAAAAGGGGAATCTGCTTGCTAATTTTGCTTTCTCTGATTATCTCGGGAAAGGTTGAAGGTAAGAAGAATAACAAGAAAGAAACGGTATCCGGTTTCGTTACAGATATAAACAATAAACCGGTTGCCGGAGCCATGATTCTGGTGGACAGGCATCAAACTGATGTCGTAACCAGCAAAAATGGCTTTTATAAGGTCAGGATAACCCCAGGCAGCATGATGATCGGAGCCTGGTCTTAC
>JADGPV010000173.1 GCA_017882245.1 Bacteroidales bacterium
ACTTAATCTCTTCTGTGTCTGTATTATAACTAAGACACCGGGCAAGCACGAAGAGATAATCGGATAGTCTGTTCAGGTATTTGATGATTTCCAGGTCTACTTTTTCCTCCTGATTGAGGCGAAGGAGTGCACGTTCTGCTCTCCGGCAAACGCAACGGGCAATATTACAATTTGCAGCATCAGGATGCCCTCCCGGTAAAATAAATGAATTCAGAACAGGAAGACGGGCTTCCATATTGTCAATTGAGTGTTCAAGAAATAATGTAGCCTCGTCAGTTATTTTTTCGGACGGCTCCGCAGACGGATCCGTTGCTATTACTGAACAGCATGACATGAGCACTGACTGTATTCTGATGAGTTCATCAGTGCTAACGCATTTCTGTTGTGTGCTGCGCAGCAATCCTATCCATGCAATGAGTTCATCAACGGTGCCATAGGCTTCGATGCGGGGATGATGCTTGGGAAGCCTTATTCCGCCAATGACAGAGGTCTCTCCACTGTCGCCTGTTTTAGTGTATATCTTCATCCGCGGGAAATGAAGAACAGCTAATTCCTTTTTACTTCTATGCGGTTCTCGTTGATATAATCGGCTGACACCTCGCCGTCCATCAGCTTTATGATTCGGTGAGCATGACGGGCGATATCCTCCTCATGGGTCACAACTATCACCGTATTGCCAAGCTCGTGTATCTTGTCAAGCAGTCCCATGATGTCAAATGATGTCTTGCTGTCAAGGTTACCTGTCGGTTCATCGGCAAGGATTATTGAAGGTTTGTTCACCAGTGCCCTGGCAATGGCAACTCTCTGGCGCTGTCCGCCGGATAACTCATTGGGTTTATGGGTCATCCTGTCACCCAGCCCTACTTCATCAAGGGTTTTTCTGGCATGATCTTCCCTCTCATGGCGGGGCACACCGGCATAGATGAGAGGCAGCGTTACGTTCTCAAGGGCTGTATACCTAGGCAGTAGGTTAAAGGTCTGGAAGACAAAACCGATCTCCTTGTTACGTATCTCAGCCAGGTGGTCATCTTCCATCTTGCTGACGTCGGTTCCGTTAAGGATATACTGTCCTTTTGTGGGTGTATCAAGGCAGCCCAGGAGGTTCATCAGCGTTGACTTGCCGGACCCTGATGGGCCCATGATGGCAACATATTCGTTCCTGTTGATGGTGAGTGACACTGAGCGGAGGGCACGTACTATTACTGTTCCGACCTGATAATTCTTTACTATCTCGTGTATCTCTATGACCTTGTCCATGCCTTTAATGTTAAAGTTCCGAAATTAGTTCAAATTACTCTATTAATATGTTATGCACTTGTTATTTTTTGTTAATACCTGATGCGGTACCTGCCCGGTGTCAGGCTACGTAAGCGGAAAATAATTCCCAGACGCAATGTCTCCATTGTAGCCGGTGCTACACCTGAAGCTACCAGTGACTGCCAGGCAAGGTACATCTCTTTTGTCAGGTGGATGTCATCCAGTACTATTATCATCTCCTCTCCCATTTCAGCTATTTTCCGGACATACTCTGTCATTGCCGGTCCCCTGTGATTACCGTCAATGAAAGCGAAAGATATTCTCTGTCCCTCCTTTTTCAGCCTATCCAATGCTGTGGCGAATTCCATATTCATGACCACAGCGTTTGATGCTCCGTGCCGAATGAGGTTACCGCGCGCAATTTCTGCCAGCGCCGGGCATCCCTCCACTGTCATTACCTTCCTCTCAGGGGCCGCCAGAGCCATAGCAAGAGCCGATATTCCAAGAGATGTGCCAAGTTCCAGAATAATTCCCTTCTCCATGCTCCATGCTCCATGCTCCATGCTCTGAACTCTTAGCTGCTTACCCTGTACCCTGTACCCTGCGCCTTGCACCATTCTTGCAAGCAGTTCTGCCTCTCTCTTCGGCAATGCGGCCGTCCTTGCAATCTTAGCAACACACCGCTCCTCTCCTGCTCTCGTCACAGAACCTGCCCCGAGATCCGTCACCCTTACGCGCCTCGTGTCAGAGAGCATTTCCCTGCGGAGATCCCTGATATGTTTCATAATGTTTCCGTCAGTTTTGCCACTGACCACTGTAGTCAGAAAATCAAATGCATAGGGACTATGCACCCCGTGACCCGCAGTACTGCCGGCAGTAAGGAGATGTCTGAAATAGGCAACTGGGGGATATAAGTTCATTTCTTCGGACAGGTCATTTGAAAGCAGTCCAAATTTAAGTATTTTCGGTGAGTATCTTTTTTGCTTCTCCTGATGTCTGAACTGCTTGATACAGAGATAAAATTCCTTCCGGGAGTGGGCCCGAAGAGGGCTGAGCTTCTATCAGAAGAGGCTGGTATCCATACTTTCAGGGACCTTGTCAGTTACTTCCCTTACAAGTATGTCGATAAGACCCGATTCTACAATGTCAGTGAGCTTGATACCGACATGCAGTATGTGCAGTTAAAGGGAAAGATACGCCGCTTCTCTACCGAGGGTGGCGGTACGGCAAAGCGTCTGACTGCGGATTTTTACGACGAAACCGGGATGGTCAGGCTTGTCTGGTTCAAGGGGCAACGGTGGGTGCTCAACGCCTATAAACTCGAAAAAGAGTATATTATCTTTGGCAAACCGACACTCTTCAGCGGCGCCTTTAACATCGTTCACCCGGAAATAGAAGAGGTGGAGAAGAAGGCATTGAGGGTCAGCTCTGCATACGAAGCGCAATATAGCACTACCGAAAAGATGAAGGATCACTTCCTTCATTCAAAGACAATAGCCAAGCTGATGGCGACGGCATTCTCCCAACCATCACTTCGCTTTGCGGAAACACTTCCTGAATCAATCACGGGTACGATGAAGCTCATGAGCCTTTCTGATGCGATGTTCCGGATCCATTTCCCCGATTCGAATAATGACATCGAAAACGCGCGTTTCAGACTCAAGTTTGAGGAACTGTTCTATATACAGCTGAACCTGCTGCGCTACAAAGGAATCAGGACCAGAAAAACACATGGTTTCCTCTTCTCCATTGTTGGTGACAGACTTAATTCCTTTTATAAAAACAACCTTTCTTTTTCCCTGACGGGAGCTCAGAAGAGGGTTATACGTGAGATACGCACCGATCTTGGCAGCGGCAAACAGATGAACAGGCTGCTGCAGGGTGATGTGGGCAGCGGCAAGACCATGGTCGCGCTGATGAGCATGCTCATCGGGGCAGATAACGGTTACCAGAGCTGCCTGATGGCACCGACGGAAGTGCTTGCCATTCAGCATTTTAATTCTATAAGCCACTTCATCCGGGGCATTGATGCCGGGGTAGCCCTTCTGACCGGATCAACAAAGCGCAGCGAACGTGCCCGCATTGAGAAAGGATTGCTTGACGGGAGTATAAGCATTCTGATCGGAACGCATGCCCTGATAGAAGAGAACGTTAAATACAGGAACCTCGGGCTGGTGATCATTGACGAGCAGCACCGCTTTGGTGTGGCGCAGAGGGCGAAGCTGTGGCAGAAGAGCGACTGTCCCCCGCATGTGCTGGTGATGACTGCGACGCCTATACCACGCACCCTGGCGATGACACTGTACGGCGACCTCGATGTATCTGTCATCGACGAGATGCCTCCGGGCCGCAAGGTAATAAAAACGATGACCTTTACTGATGCTGAGCGCGAGAAGGTGTTTGGCTTCATGCGGCGACAGATTGAGGAAGGAAGACAGATATATGTTGTTTACCCGCTCATAAAGGAGTCTGAATCACTTGATTACAAGGATCTTGAAGACGGGCTGGAAAGCATGGCACGTGCTTTTCCTCCACCGCAGTATTGCATCAGCGTCGTTCATGGACGTATGACCCCGCGCGATAAGGCGATTTCTATGAACCTCTTCCGCAAGGGCCAGGCGCATATAATGGTTGCGACCACGGTGATAGAGGTAGGTGTTGACATTCCCAATGCCAGTGTCATGGTGGTAGAGAGCGCTGAGCGCTTCGGGCTTTCACAGCTGCACCAGTTGCGTGGGCGGGTGGGTCGCGGTGCCGACCAGTCGTTCTGCATACTTATGACCTCGCACAGGCTGTCTGCTGACGCTGCTGAGCGCATTAACACCCTTATTGCGACAAATGACGGCTTTGAGATCGCAGAGGCCGACCTTCGCATGCGCGGTCCCGGCGACCTGGAGGGTACCCAGCAGAGCGGCATGGCCTTCGACCTGAAGATCGCTGACCTCGGCAGAGACGGGCAGATACTTAACCTGGCACGGTCGCGCGCAGAGGAGATCCTTGCCAATGACCCTGACCTTGAAAGTAGCGACAACAAGGTGCTTAAAGCCGGCCTGAAGAGACTGTTCGGGAAAAAATTTACATGGAGTGAAATTAGTTAGCAAAGAGCATGGAGCACGGGGCACGGGGTTTATTATATGCTCCATGCACCATGCTCCTTGTACCTTGTACCATGCTCCTTGCTCATTGCTCCTTACTCCATGCCTAAAATAATGACAATTGTTTTGTTTTAAGTCCTTACAATTCCTTAAAATTGCCGGTTAATTTTTTTCCTGATGCCGCAAGGTGAAAAAATCACTCATGAAGGAATAGTCCTTAAAGCTCCGGGCAATGGCACCGCTGAGGTAGAGATAGTGACTGGCAGCGCCTGCTCCACATGCCACGCAAAATCGGCCTGCTCGCTTGGTAACACTGATGTCAGGACTATCACCGTCAAAAGTGACGCAAAACTTAATCCGGGCGACAAGGTCACGGTGGAGATGGAACAGTCTCAGGGCTTCCGTGCCCTGGCTATCGGTTATGTGATACCTTTCCTCGTATTGATTGGGGCGTTTGCAGCCTTAACGATTGCAGGAGCACGTGAACTGGGTGCAGCCCTCCTCTCTTTTACCGCCCTGGCAGTATATTACTTTGTTGTCTGGCTCCTGAGGGGCAGGATTGATAAGAAGTTTGAATTCAAAATAAAGGTCTGACAGATGAGTTCCATTGTTTTGTTAACTGTCATCATGCTGAGCGTCCTCGGTTTGTTCTCAGCGGTGATATTGTATTTTGTTGCGCAGAAGTTCAAGATCGTTGAGGACCCTCGCATAGACCTCGTTACAGAGGCACTCCCCGGTGTCAATTGCGGTGGTTGCGGTTATTCCGGCTGCCGTGCACTGGCAGAAGCCATTGTCAAATCAACGTCATTTGAAGGCCTGAACTGTCCGGTAGGCGGCGCCGAGACAATGGGCAAAGTCGCTCTCATCCTCGGCCGCCAGCCTGTGGCAGTTGAACCCAAGGTGGCAGTACTGCGCTGCCA
>JADGPV010000174.1 GCA_017882245.1 Bacteroidales bacterium
TAAAGTATACGTATACTTTCATGTTCTGATAATGAAATCATTGATAATTCTGCTGATGTTGCTTTCATGGACGCTGGTTTGCCAGAATAAGGACCAGTATGAGTCTGCCCGGGAACAAATGGTCAGGAGTCAGATTGTTGCAAGAGGAATAAATGATCAGGCCACCCTTCGGGCAATGAGAAAAGTGCCGCGACACCTTTTTGTACCTCCATCATATGTAAAGGAGGCATACAGCGACAGACCCCTGCCGATCGGTTACAGCCAGACAATATCCCAGCCCTTAATTGTTGCTTACATGACAGAGCTGGTAAAGCCTTCAAAAGGAAAGAAAGCCCTTGAGATCGGCACTGGCTCAGGGTACCAGGCTGCAGTGCTGGCTGAAATAGTTGATACCGTCTATACTATAGAGATTGTAAAGGAGCTGGCAACAGAGGCGGCAGCAAGGCTAAAAATTCTCGGTTATAAAAACATTGTTGTGAAATACGGGGATGGTTACAAGGGATGGCCAGAGCATGGTCCCTTTGATATTATCATTGTCACTGCTGCTGCAGATCACATTCCACAACCTCTCAAGGACCAGCTCGCCGAGGGCGGAAGACTTGTCATGCCGGTTGGCAATCCCGCTGCAGTGCAGGAGCTGGTTCTTCTCACAAAAAGAAACGGTAAAATTACCGAACAGAGGCTGGAACCGGTATGGTTCGTGCCGCTGAAGAGGCTCAGGTAGCATGGTGAATCATCTGTAATGGCAGCGGGTAGCAACGCCCTAGTAGGGCGTCGCTACATGGAATTATTCAGCAAATTTTATAAGAGAGGTTTTGCCTTTTATCTTTTGTCTTTGGCCTATTATTCCTAAATTTACCACAGCATTACACCCATGGAAAAACTTAACCTATTTTTTGCGCAGATAAAGGATATAAGCTTCTGGCAGAGACTCTTCCACTGGAGGAAGATCAGAAACCTCAGCTATGATGCCTATGAGGAATTAAGAGCTCTGTCAAAAGAACTGGATAATAACAGGGAAAACATCGACAAGCTCAGAAACCGCATCACCGAAATATCCACGCGTAATGAAAATCTGTCTCAGAAGATCAAGGATATTGAGATAACGTCAGCACGCAAGGATGCGCAGGTTGAAGAGCTGAACGGCCGGATGAGGGAGCACTCGGGCACCATCAATGAACTGACAAAAAAAGTTTCGGCGTTCGAAGCCTCCAAAGAAGATAATGTCCGGAACTATAATGAAAATATTGCACGCCTTAACCAGACAAAAGAGAGCTTTGAGACTGAACGCAGAAAACTGAATGAGGTCCGTCTCCAGGAAGCCGCGGAGCACTTTGAGGCTATGAAGAGGCAATGGGCCGAACATGAGACTGATGTAAAGAACACAATCATCCGGATTTGCGACTTCAACCACGTCAACTACGTAGACAAGGTGCCTTTTAAAGGTAATCCTGATAACACTATCGAGATCAGCGGTGAGTATATCATCTTCGATGCCAAGAGTCCGGCCAGTGATGACCTCGCAAACTTCCCCCTGTACATTAAAAGCCAGACAGAAAGCCTGAAAAAATATGCAGCTCAGGATAACGTCAAGAAATCAATTTTCCTCGTTGTGCCAACCAACACTATAAATGTGCTGAAACAGCTGACCTACAGAATGGGGGACTACGATGTATTTGTCATCACTAAAGATTCACTCGAACCTGTAATCCTCTCCCTGAAAAAGATAGAAGAATATGACCTGGCTGATAAACTAAGTCCTGTGGATCGTGACAGCATATGCCGCATAATAGGTAAGTTTGCTCATACCGCAAAGCGAAGGATTCAGGTCGACCAGTTTTTCTCAAATGAGTTTATTGACATTGTTCTCAAGAGCCAGAAAGATCTTCCGGAGGATCTTCAGAAGCAAGTCATTGAATTTGAGAAGTCAGAGAAGCTGAATCCTCCCACTGAGAAGCGCGCAAAGATCATCTCAATTGATGAGCTGCAAAAGAAAAGCGAAGAGATAAAGGCGGAGACTCAGATACGCAAGTTAACAGCACCGGAGGCCGGGGAAGAATGATTTTTCAGAGATGCGCAGGGAAAAAGACTTTATAGGAGATATTGAACTGGACGATAATGTCCTTTATGGCATACATTCAGTAAGGGCACATGACAATTTTCCGGATGATACTTCCTTTCATATCGAATGGTACAAGGCCATGGCGCTGACCAAGAGAGCATGCTACCTGGCTGCCGGTGATTTTTTTTCAAAGGCCTCCCAAAAATATGACCTTGGCAAAATTAACATAAGGACTGTCAGAAGCGATTGCCTCGCTGCCTTGGAGGAAAGCGCTCTCGAATGCGGGGAAGGAAAGCATTTTGAGCATTTCATAGTGCCGGCTGTATCTGGCGGGGCAGGTACCAGTATAAACATGAATGTGAACGAGATACTGGCTAACCGTGCATTACAGAAGCTTGGTCATAAGCCGGGCGAGTATGCCATTATTGATCCTATTGAGGATGCCAACGTTTTTCAATCGACCAACGATGTAGTTCCTACCGCACTTAGGGTAGCCACAATGCAGCTGCTGCTGGTCCTTGAAAAGTCTGTCAACGACCTGCGGGCGGAGTCAGAGGTCCTTGAGAAGAATTACAGGAACACATTGCGTATTGCATACACCCAGATGCAGGAAGCAGTTCCTTCCACCTTCGGCAGGCTTTTCAGCAGTTACAGTGATGCATTATCGCGCGACTGGTGGAGGGTTTCAAAGTGCCTTGAGCGTATCAAGGTGGTAAACCTCGGGGGAACGGCTATCGGAACATCCATTGCTGTTCCAAGGTATTTTGTGACTGAGGTAGTAGCAAAACTCCAGCAGCTTAGCGGCCTCCCGGTGACCCGCGGAGAGAACCTATCTGAGGCCACCAGCAACCTGGATCCTTTTGTTGAGGTTCACGGAATACTCAAGGCTCATGCCGTCAACATTGAAAAAATGGTTAGCGATATCCGACTCCTTGCTTCAGATGTTCATGGAGTACACTCGTTAAGCATACCAAAGAAACAGGTTGGGAGCTCCATCATGCCTGGAAAGGTCAATCCCGTCATACCCGAATATGTCATCAGCTGTGCTCACCGTGTTTACAGCAATGATCAGCTGATTACCCAGCTTGCTGCACAGGGATGCCTGGAACTTAATCCATACCTCCCGGTTATAGGTCATGCAATGCTTGAAAGCCTTAAGCTGTTGATTTCCGCAGATAACTCTGCCGCAACGAACCTTTTACACGGTCTGGTAATTGATTCCGGTACTGCTGAAGCCGAAGTGATGTCAAGTCCTTCCGTCACCACCGCTCTGCTGCCATTCATTGGCTATAAGAAATCTGCGGAGATGGCTGCATATATGAGGGATTCAGGTATTAACATCTTTGAGGCCAATAAAAAACTGGGATATATTAAGGAAGAGAGGCTGAAAGAGATACTGAAACCGGAGAACCTTGTTCAGGGCGGTTATCGCTTACAGGATCTTGAAGAATAGGACGCATATGACAGCAAAAGGGAGAGAATCAAAGGCACATATCGGAATATTCGGCCGCCGCAATGTAGGCAAGAGCTCACTGATCAACGCACTCGTTGGTCAGGATATTGCCATAGTTTCTGAAGTTGCCGGCACTACAACTGATCCGGTCAAAAAGAGCATTGAATTGCACGGTATCGGTCCCGTGATCTTCATTGACACGGCTGGAATAGATGACAGCGGCGACCTCGGCAAACTCAGGATAGGCAAGTCGATGGCAACTCTAAATCTGATAGATCTGGCCATCCTGGTTCTTTCAGATAATGAATTTGGATCATATGAAGCTGATCTCACGGGAGAATTCAACCGGCTTAGTATCCCTTATATACTTGTCTGCAATAAGAGCGATATCGCCCCTGCCACAAATCAGTTCAGGAAGCTTGTCAGGAGCAGAACTGACCATGATCTCATCATATACTCGGCACTCCACCCGGAGAAATATAACGCTGAACTTCTGAGAATAATTAAAGAGACGCTTCCTCCCTCCGCCATAAAAAGTCACGGATTGATCGGTGATCTGGTAGGGCACGGAGACATCGTGATCCTGATCACGCCCATTGACATCGAAGCTCCGGAAGGCAGGCTTATACTTCCTCAGGTTCAGGTGATACGTGACATTCTTGACAACGACTGCACGGCTATCATCCTCAAGGAGAGGGAAGTGGATGCTTTCCTGCGCCATACGGGCATCAGGCCTAAGCTTGTGATCACCGACAGCCAGGCATTCCTGAAGGCTGATGCTTCAATTCCCAGAGATATCCCGCTTACAAGTTTCAGTATCGTTCTGGCAAGACAAAAAGGTGATTTTGAAGAGTACTTAAAAGGCACCCCTAAAATAGGCGAGCTGAAGGACGGTGACCGCATCCTGCTTCTTGAGTCATGCACCCATAATGTCTCATGTGACGACATAGGAAGGATGAAGATTCCACGGTGGATATCAAATTTCACCGGAAAGAAACTGCATTTTGATAACGTGGCAGGACTCGATGAGATACCCCGTCCTGTAGAAGATTATGCCCTTGTCATTCAGTGCGGAGGGTGCATGGTTACACATCGCATGCTGGTCAACCGGCTGCGCGAACCGAAAAAACATAATATCCCGATAACTAATTACGGGATGGCCATAGCCTATGTTCACGGGATATATGACCGCGCCATAGAGCCTTTCACCGGCAAAACCAAAAAGACCGGTGACCTGTTATAACCACCAGCCTTTTATATCTGAAACATATCAGAATTTTGTTTTACTTTTGGTACTGTAATAAATGATCATGGTACACAGCTGGACGCTGGAATATAAAATCAAAATCAACCGTTCCGGGTTGTTTTGAAATATACCATGTAGCGACGCCCTGGCAGGGCGTCGTTACGCAATACCCGTTTATATTATTTCCTTTAATCCATATCTTTTGTAATCATTTAAATCAACAGGAATTATGAAAACATTAATGATAACCGGATCCGGTCTTACGGTCAATGATGTGGTCAATGTGGCACGTCACGGACAGAAGGTTGAACTGCATCCTGACGCCCGCAAAAGGATAATTGAGTGCCGCGCTATGCTTGAAAAGAAAATCGCAGCTCACGAGATAATGTACGGTGTCAACACCGGTATCGGGGAATTTTCAGAGATAGTGCTCAACGATGACCAGATAAAGGATTTTCAGAAATACCTGGTTTACAATCATGCCGCCGGAATCGGTGATCCCGCATCTGTTGAGACGGTCAGGCGCGCCATGCTTGGAAGGATCAATGTCCATGCTCACGGTAACTCAGGCTGCCGCCTTGAGGTGACCGAGACTTATGTCGAGATGCTAAATAAAGGTGTCACTCCCTTCGCCTGCCAGAAAGGATCTGTGGGCGCCTGCGGTGACCTTGCCCCTATGTCCCAGATAGCACTTCTCCTTATGGGCGAAGGAAAGGCATACTACCAGGATGAGCTTCTTGAGGGGAAGGAGGCGATGAAGAGAGCCGGCATCGCCATACCCGGACTTCATGCACGCGATGGTCTGGCAGCTATAAATGGTTCGAACATGCTTACTGCCATGAGCGCCATCTGGCTCGTTGACGCTAACAACTTCCTCAAACAGGCTGAGATAGCCGCTTCGATGTCTCTCGAGGCTCTGAAAGCCAATATGAAACCCTATGCACCGCTCCTGCACGAAGCCAGAGGTTTTAAAGGAGCTATACGGAGTGCCGCAGCCATCAACAAATGTATCGCTGGCGGCGACCTGAAGGAAGGCAGGGTGAAATCAAAAGTGCAGGATGCCTATTCAATGAGATCTACCCCGCAGGTCATCGGGTCAGCACATGATATGCTGGCATACGCGCGCAGCCAGGTGGAGATAGAACTGAACGGTGTGGGTGATAATCCTATATTCTTCCCCGACAGGAACCTGCAGCTTTCCGGAGCTAACTTCCAGGGTTCGCCGGTCAGCGTCCCGATGGATATGGCCGGTGCATGCATAACAATGGTTTGCGTCATGTCAGAAAGGAGGATGAACCGTCTCAATAACAAGGCGCTCAGTGTAGGATTGCCTGATTTCCTTACCAGGGGTGCAGGAATGTTTTCAGGACTGATGCTCAGCCAGTACACTGCCGACATGATGATTGTTGAGCAGAGGATACTTTCAATGCCTGCTTCCATACAGTCGATCCCTGCAGCAGCAGACCAGGAGGACTTTGTCTCAATGGGCATGAACACTGCCATAAAGAACAACCAGATACTCGACAATGCTTATGGCATTCTGGGTATTGAACTGATGGCAGCAGCCCAGGCGCTTGATTTCAGGAAAGAGGAATACAACTTTGGCAAAGGTGTGCAGAAGGCAAAGGATGTCATCCGCAAACACGTTGATTTTCTTGACATTGACCGCCCGCTCTATCCTGACCACACCGCCATGAAGGAACTGGTAAAATCATGCGAGATTTTGATTGAGGTTGAAAATGTTGTAGGTAGTCTGGAGTAGGAGGAACATCGTAGCGACACCCGATCCGGGCGTCGTTTAAGCAATGGGTCAGGAATTGTATGTATCCAAGTTATTGGCATCAGTGGGTGGTTTGTCCGTATCTATTGGACCCATAACATTTATGCAATATTTACGTTGTATTACTTACATTTAAATGAAGTATTACGTGTATTATGAAAAAATTCTTCATTCTGCCGCTTATTGCCATCGCCTCCTCCTCCTGCGCCATGCAGGAATCGCCAGACGCCGTGCCCAGGTCCGCAAATGGGATGAGGCGGCACAGCTGTGCTGAAATATCAGGAGGAAAGGTAATAGCATCAGGCCCGGAACATGTAACCGTACTTCTCTCCTGGCTGTTCGTCCGCTGTATTTCCCCATTAGTCAAAAATATTTTTTTTGCTATGGTTTATGAATTAATTTTATCTTAATAATCTTCTAACAAAAGCAACCTAAACTGCTGAACCAATGAAAAAACTGCTTATTTCCACCTTGTTCATTACCTGCATGCTTTCTGTCGTAAACGCACAGGAGATGCCAGGAGCTACACCTGATATTTCAAAGAACCTGATTAAGTTAAATCTTACTTCCCTGCCAATAATGAACTTTTCACTTCAGTATGAAAGGGTGCTTTCAAAAAGTATCTCCGGGGCATTGTCATTCAGTATTATGCCTGAAAGGACTATGCCAACCTTTATGGCTGATCAGGTTGTCAATATGGCCGGAGATATGTCTGATGAAGGATCAATAGATGCTGAAACAGAAGACCTTATCAGAAACGTCCTGTTCAGCAGCTATACTATTACTCCCGAAGTGAGATTCTACCTCGGTCATAAGGGATACGGCACAGGCTTCTATATAGCGCTTTTCTACAGGTATGGCCATTATGAAGCCAGCAACATGCCTATACCTTATACAACTGATCTCGAAGAGGAAATTAAAATAATAACCACAGCCAATATAACATCTCATACCGGAGGATTTTTGCTCGGTCACCAATGGTCACTGGGCAAGCATATGTGCCTGGACTGGCAGATGTTTGGACCTCACTTCGGGGTCAGCTCAGGTGATATCCTGGGGTTTCCTACATCTCCTCTTTCTTCAGAGGATCAGATAAACATTGAGGATGATGCCAACGGTGTTGATATACCTATGTTCAAGCCGACAGTTGATGTGACAGCTGATAAAGTAAAAATGATCTTTGACGGACCATGGGGAGGAATAAGATTTGCATTGGCATTCGGCGTTAAATTCTGATCACCCGGTTACTGTTATTTTACTCTCTCTCTGTAAGCTCCTGACCCGCTGTCAAGCCATCTGATATATGCCTGAATGTCAAAATTTGTGCCCCGGGTTTCTACAAGAGGTTTGCCGTTGGGGTCGACAATGGCATAGAGAGGAATTGTATTTGTATTGAACATTGATATTTCAATATCTTCATTCTTTTTACCTATTGTCCTTTTCTCCTTTCCGTCAATCTTCGAAACAAACACTTCATTTTCAGGTAGTTTTGTGCGGTCGTCGACATACAGGCCTATAAGCACGAAGTCCTCTCTGATGCGTCTCTGCACCTCCGGATCAGACCAGACCCGGGCATCCATCTCCTTACAGTTGGCACAGGCGTGACCTTTGAAATCAATAAGCACCGGCTTATTCAGCTTTTGCGCACATGCCAGTCCCTGCTCAAGATCAAAATAACCCTCGAGGCCGTATTCAAAGGAAAGGAACCCGGCATACTTCGGTGTTTCGCAAAGGGTTGAACCTGCTGTAACTCCGGCAGGTCCTCCTCCCCTGTTACTGCTGATCGCCTTCATGAGATTAAATCCCGATGTCTCGCGTGGAGGCAGTAATGCTGATATGCGTGTCAGAGGAGCGCCGAAAAGCCCGGGCACAAGGTATATTGCAAACGAAAATGAAGCGATGATAAGCACCAGCCTGAAGACACCTATATGCTGTACATCGCTGTCGTGAGCAAATTTAATCTTCCCCATGAGGTAAATTCCCGTCAGGATAAAAATGACGATCCAGATTGCCAGGTAAATATCCCTTGACAGAATACCAAGTGAGTATACAGTGTCTATGATCGAAGCAAACTTCAGACTGAATGCCAGCATGATGAAGCCCAGCACCACCTTGACCGAGTTGAGCCATCCGCCTGACTTGGGCATCTTCTTCATCCATGAGGGGAAGAGGGCAAAGAGCGTGAACGGAAGAGCAAAGGCAAGACCGAACCCGAACATACCTGTCGTAGGCCGCAGGACATCACCCGATGCGGCTTCAACAAGCAGGGCACCAACGATGGGACCGGTACAGGAGAAGGAGACAAGTACGGTCGTCAGTCCGAGGAAGAAAGCAGCAAGTGCACCGCCTTTATCAACTTTTGAATCTGTTGAGCTGACCCATCTGGCTGGCATAACTATCTCGAATGCCCCGAAGAATGAGGCCGCAAAAACAAGGAACAGAAGGAAGAATATCAGGTTTGGTATCCAGTGAGTGCTGATGGTATTGGCAAATCCGGCTCCGGCGCTGGTAAGTGATACAATTATTCCGAGTGATGAATACAATAAGATGATTGATAATCCGAAGATCAGCGCTTTTCCTGTTGCTGA